>JAJZJY010000360.1 GCA_021809885.1 Actinomycetes bacterium | reverse complement strand
GCGGTATCCTCTCGATTCTGCGGGTCGGTGCCCGAGTGGCCAAAGGGAGCAGACTGTAAATCTGCCGGTTCTGCCTTCGAAGGTTCGAATCCTTCCCGGCCCACCAGTGCAAAGGTCCAGGTCGGGGGGCATGTCCCCCGGCCTGGACCGGCCAGTAGCTCGGCAGCCCGATGGAGTGGTTGCCAATGGGCGCTCCGGGGCGACGGCGGGCGATGAGAGGTTGCCAGTGGGCGCTCCGGGGCGACGGCGGGCGATGAGAGGTTGCCAGTTTCCGTCGAGGCCATCGAGGGTGCGATCGACGGGATCGAGTCCCGGCTGAGCGATCTGCGGGCCGCCCTCACACGGCTCCGGTCGACCGAGGGGACAGAGGCAGCGCCCCGCCAGGAGCGTTGCCTCCTCACCGTCCAAGAGGCCGCCGAGCGGCTGGCGTCGGGGAGACGACCGTGCGGGCGCTGATCCGCTCGTTCCAGTTCCGGTCGGTAAAGATCGGCACCGCCCGGCGGGTGCCCGTCGACGACGTCGAGGACTTCCTCGCCAAACTTCGAGACGCTGGCGAAGTGGACGTCTGATGGCCCGGAGGCCCGGCGGTGAGGGGACGATCACCAAGGGCGTCGACGGCTGGTGGCACGCCTACACGAGCCACGGCACCGACCCGGCCACCGGCAAACGTCGGCGGGTGCACGCCCGTAGCAGGACCCGCGCCGAGGTCGAGTCGAAGCTGAAGGCGATGCGCCAGGCGTCTGCCTCTGGGACAGGGCGGATGACGGAGGCGGAGTGGTTCGACACCTGGCTCGACATAGCCGATCGGTCGCTGAAACCGTCGAACGTCGGCGGCTACCGGACCGACGCCCGCTACCTCGTGGGCCGGTTCGGTCACCTCCGGATCGACAAGCTCACCACCGAGCACATCGAGGGGCTCTACAAGAGCCTCGCCAATCGGGGGTTGTCCGCCACCTCCATCCAAGGGGTCCACCGGAGCATCCGGGCCTCGCTGAACGAGGCGGTGCGGCGGGGGTGTGGACGATCACGAGAAGTCGCGATCGGCGATCAACAGAATTCGCGCTGCTGACCTGAGCCGGTAGCGCTCCTCCACGGGAATCCACCACTGACGGTGGTGACCCCTCCAGTCTCGAAAGCGCCATGCAACCGAGCTGGATGGATCACCGTCATGTTGACCCAGGAGGAGTACGCGCAACGAGTACTGGAGCTGAAGCGCCAGGGTTGTTGTCCCAGCAGGAGCGGAAGTCACTGGCGAAGCGCAGCACCTCGGCCCGGTAGGAGTCGAGACGTTCCAGGAGATCGTGGGCCTTCTTCTCGTAGCCGTGGCGCTTGCCGGACTCCGGTACAGGGGCGGCGGCGGCGGCCGGCGCTCCATGCGGTGCTCGATGACGAAGAGCCGTATCGGCGGCAGCTCGAAGACCTGGCGGCGTTCAACGTCGACGACCTCCGCTGTGGCCAGGTCCCCGCCGCAGTCCGAGCACACACCGGGCACATGGGGGATCACCTCGTCGGGATCGTCCACCTGGGCAAGATGCTTGCCCTCGGCACCGGGCTGCTTCCCCGGCCGGCGCTTCGTCGCCCGACGCTCGGCCCGGTTCGGCGCAGGGGGCTTGGAGAACCCCTCTTGAGACGGCGGCATCGACGAGTTGCGCGGGGTGCGCCCGACCTGCTCTTCCAAGTCGGCGAGGCGTGCCGTCAACAAAGCGTTGGCCGCTTCGAGCTCTGCAATGCGCGTGTCACGCAAGGCCAACTGCTCACGCAGCGATGCGTTCTCGGCGATCAGTTTCTCGCTGGAGAAGCCGTCAGCATCAGAAAGAGAGCCAACACTCGGAATTCTCTACAGTACGCGCGTCGTTTTCCCAGGTGGTGGATGGTCGGCTCACGAGACCTGAACAAGTACCTCAACCCGACATACATGGATGGCCCAGTAGTCTGATGGAGGAGGTGGCTCCGAGGGGAAGGGTGCCCGTTCGAGGAGGAAGAGCTATGGCACACGCGAGCCGACGCGCTCACTTTGGTGACGCTGAGCGCGGATTGTTGCCAACCGAGGGCGGGACGGTCCCCCCAGAAGAACCTGGACTGGTTTGGGAAATGACAGCCCGCTTACCGGTCCGTTGCGGGTCGGCTCGGGGATGAGACGCCGGCCGGCCACCCTGGAGAGCGGCTCCCTGCTCGAGTGTGGCGGGGGTGATTGGCCGGTTGAGGACGGGAACGGGACGCCGATGAGCCGGTCCGTGGAGACGCCACCCGCTCCCTTAGGGCTGACGGTTGCACAAGAGGCAGGCCGGCGCGTCCTGGTTCGATACGCGAGCGACGGTCTCGTGCTCCTCGATTGCTTCGGAGAGGTCGTCGAGGTCGGCCTGTCGTACCCCCGCGTCCTTGGCTACACCCCTGGTAGGCGTCGCGAGATGCGCACCGCGGAGCTCATCCACCCCGGCGACCTCGACGGCTGGCGTCAAGCGTGGTCGGAACTGATGACCCGGCCTGGGAAACGCAAGTCGGTGGCCCTGCGAGCCCGCCACACCGACGGCCGGTGGTGCTCGATGGAGGTAACCCTCTTCAACGGTCTCGACGATCCCGAGGTGAATGGGGTCGTTGCTGCGACCCGAAACCTCAGCAGACGAGACGGTGACCTCGAGACGGAAGACGCGGAGCGAGGTGCGCTCGAATTCCCACCGGATCGGGCGGGGCTCTTGGCACGTCTTGGTAGTACCCTCGCACGCCTCCCCGCGTCTGCACAGATGCTGGTGGTAGTCGTCAAGTTGGACCAACTTCATCTCGTGGCCAGAGCTTGTGGACGCGACCGGGCTGCTCAGTTGCTTAGAGAAGTAGAGGGACGCCTGCGGCGTGACTTACCAGGCTGCGACGACCTCGGTGTGGTCGACCATGACCGGCGTGTTCTGGTCTGCGAGACTCACGGTGGGAAACGGGCAGCCAATGCGCTGGCCAAACGAGTTGCCGCCTGCCTCTCGGAGCCCTTCCGGGTGGGGAACGAGCTTGTCGTCCTGACCGCGAGCGTCGGCATCGCGGTCGCTGGCGACCGTGGTGATCGGCCCGCCACGCTCCTCGAGGATGCCGACCTGGCCATGGCGGTCGCCTCGACCGCCGGGGGCAACCGGAGGGTGCTCTTCAGCCCATCAGAGCGCTCCGATGCACTGAGGCAGGTCACCCTACCCACAGCCTTACGCCGAGCGCTGCGCGACGAGAAGTTCGTGGTCCATTACCAGCCGGTGGTGCAGCTGAGCACCGGCGAGCACGTCGGAGCGGAAGCCCTCGTTCGCTGGAGACAGGCCGACGGTACCCTGGCCGGGCCCGAGAGCTTTATCGGTGCCGCCGAGATCTCCGGTGTCATCGTGCCGCTCGGCACCTGGGTGCTCCAAGAGGCGTGCCGGACTGCGGCGCGATGGCCGGCCGGGCCTACTTCTGTGGCCGTCAACCTCTCAAGCCACCAGCTCGCCGACCCGAAGCTCCCTGGTGTTGTGAAGAAGGCGTTGAGCGACGCGGGCCTGGAGCCGTCACGGCTCACCTTGGAAGTGACCGAAAGCGTGTTCGTCGCCGGTCCCGAGGTTGTCATTGGCCGCCTCCAGACTCTCCGGGAACTGGGGGTGAAGGTCGCGATCGACGACTTCGGCACCGGCTGGTCCTCTCTCGCATACCTCAAGCGCATCCCCTTTGACGTGCTGAAGATCGACCGCTCGTTCGTGACCGACTTGGGGAAGGACAAGATTGACACCGGCATCGTCACCGCGGTGATCATGCTCGCCCAGGCCCTCGGCCTCGACGTTGTTGCCGAAGGGGTCGAAACGGAGGTCCAAGCCGCCGAGCTGGTGCGCCTCGGCTGCCCTTACGCCCAGGGCTACCTGTACAGCCGGCCGACCACGGGCGACCGTTTGGCGGGGCCCTTGGCCCCTACGGGGCTGGCGACGTGACGTTTTGTGGCTCAGCGAGCGCGTCGGGCAAGAATTCTGACGTTCCGCTCAAGTTGCGGCGTGAACGTGCCGTTGGTAACAGCGACAAGTAGTAACAGTTGACCCTTGTGTGGCACTGCGCCGAGAACTGGCCGTCGCCTCCCATGTGAGAGCCCGCTGACAACGGCCCCCACAGGAAGGCAAGACGACATGAACTTGGACACAACCTCTACACACGGCGCGCCTGGACGGCGCCGACGCCACCTCGGGAAACGGGTTCTGGTCGTAACGGCCGTGGCTCTTGGCACTGCACTCGCCCCGGCAGGAGCAGCGTTCGCGGCGACCGGGACTGCGACAGCGACAACCACCTCCGGGTCGCTGTCGATCGGAGCGACGACCGCAGCGTCGGCCATCTCGGTGCCGGTGGCCAGCACCGGCAACGGCACGCTGCCCTCGGCGGTCTGGTCGGACTCGACGGGCACCGGTGACGGCTGGAACGGGACGGTCGCGGTGAGCGACCTCGCCTACACCGGGTCGTGGGTGGCCGGAGGATCAGCTACCGCCTTGACGACTGCAACTTCGGGCGCGTTCACCGGTACCCAAAACGGCGTGGAGTACACGGTCACCACTGGCACCATCACCTCTGGCGCCGGCTCCTACACCTGGACGTCGACCGACACCACCGACAAGGCCGGCGGGAGTGGCACAGCGGTGGCCTCCACAGCGAATGCCGTCGGCACGATGGGCATCACCATCGACTTCGGGACGCAGTCACTTACGAGCGGCTTCGTGTACAAGATCGAGGCCGGCACCCAGTCCGCCAGCGCCTTCTCCTTGGACACCGCCGCCACCGGCGCGGCGATCACAGCGAGCTCCACCACGACCAGCACCGACCCGACCTTCGTCGGCAACTCGACCACCGTCAGCGGCGGTGGGGTCGGCGTCACCGCCTACGGCACCGCGGTCAAGTTCGTCTCCGCTGCGCTCAACACCGGCATGGGCAGCTACACCGTCGACCCCGGCGCCCAGGTCACTGCGGACGCCAGCTCGTGGGCAGCCACCTACACCGCCGGTGTGCAGTACAGCATCGTCACCGGCCCGTAAGCTCGTGGCGCCGGAACCTTCTTCACCACCCCCCCCGGTGGTGAGGAAGGTCCCGGCATTCGCGGCTCGGTCCGCCCGCGCCGCTCCGGCTCCCCTGACATGTTGACCACTTCTCGCGTTCGGTGCCCCAGGCTGATGGCAGGCGCCGCCCGGGTCGCCGTCGTGTGCGCCTTTGCGCTCACGACGGTGCTGCTCTACTCAGGGGCACCGGCGTGGGCAAGTTCTGCGCCGGCTGCCCCCGGCGTGCTCCCGGTGCATCCCGGCCCTCACGGGTACTTCGCGTACACCCTTGTCCCCGGGGCATCCACGTCAGGGACGATCATGGTACGCGACCTGACCGCGACACCCGCCGAGTACCTGGTCTATATGGCAGAGGCGACCACCTCCCCGGTTGGCGGTGTCGCCTACGGCC
>JAJZJY010000359.1 GCA_021809885.1 Actinomycetes bacterium | reverse complement strand
AGGAGGCGGCGAGCGAGGAGCACGGCGAGCGCGACGGTCGCGCCGACGGATCGCTCGGCATCGGCGGCCTCCGAGGGGTGGCTCAGTGAACCACTTGCTGAGGGAGAGGGCACCTGTCACCGAGGCCGCCTGGGAGCAGATCGACGAGGAGGCCTGCCGGCGCCTGCGGACCTACCTGGCGGCGCGCCGGCTGATCGACTTTCGAGGTCCGAGTGGCTGGGGCCATTCCGCCCACGACCTCGGCCGTACCGTGCCGCTCGACCCCGGGCCTGGTGACGGCGTGACAGCCTGCCTGCGGCGCGTGCAGCCGCTCGTGGAGCTCCGGGCGCCGTTCCGGCTCGAGCGATCGTCGCTGGACGACGCCGAGAGAGGCGACGCGGCTGTCGAGCTCGAGCCGCTCGCGGCAGCCGCCAGGCAGATAGCGCTCGCCGAGAACACCGCCGTCTTCCATGGTTACCCCGCCGGTGGCATCGTCGGGATGGCGGACGGGGCTTCGTCGTTGCCTGCGGTGAGCGGGGAGTGGGCGAACTACCGCCAAGCGGTGGCGTCCGCGGTCGCCCGCCTCCAGGGAGCAGGCATCGGCGGCCCTTACGGGCTTGCCCTCGGTGACGAGGCCTGGCTCGGTGTCTCGGAGACCGTAGAGGCTGGGTACCCGCTGCTGGAACACCTGTCGCGTACCGTCGGTGAAGGTCCGGTGGTCTGGGCGCCGGGCCTCGAGGGTGCAGTGGTCGCGAGCCAGCGGGGCGGGGACTTCCTCCTCGACGTCGGCCAGGACCTCGCCATCGGCTACCTGAGCCACGACGATCTCACCGTAACCCTCTACCTCGAGGAGAGCTTCACCTTCCGGGTGCTCGAACCTGCTGCGGTCATCACGATAGGCGTATAGACTGATCTGCCCCCCTTCCGGCAGTGGCATGCGTCACATCGCCGGTCGAGCGGCATAAATCTGCCGAGCAAAAGGTTGGTCAACGTACACGAGCGTTCGCGGCGAGACGCGCCGGGAACGCCCAGACGAGGTTTCGAGGAAGCGTGCGATGAGTGACACCAAGCGACGGAACAGCACCATGGGAGCCGGGCCGGACCTGCTCGGCCTGTACCTCGACGAGGCCGGCAGCTTCCCGCTGCTCACCAAGTCCGACGAGATGCGCCTCGGCCAGATCATCCAGGAAGGCCAGGGGGCCAAGGAGTTGCTCGCCGGGCCGGAGCAGGTGTCGGCGCGCCGGCGTAGGGAGTTGCTTCGCCAAGTGAGCGCGGCGGAGCGCGCCAGCGCCGAGTTCATCAACGCCAACCTCCGCCTCGTCGTGTCGGTAGCCCGCAAGTACCAGTGGTCCGGTCTCCCGCTCGGCGACCTGATCCAAGAAGGCAACCTGGGGCTGATCCACGCCGTCGAGAAGTTCGACTGGCGCAAGGGTTTCAAGTTCTCGACCTACGCCACGTGGTGGATCCGCCAGGCGATCGGCCGGGCGATCGAGAACACGGCCCACACGGTCAGGGTCCCCGCCCACGTCGGCGACGAGATCCGCCGTGCTCGGCGGCTCCAGAGCGAACTGGAGGCTGCCAACGGCCGGCCTCCGACACTGCTGGAAGTGGCTGAGGCCATGGACATGACGGAGGCCGGTCTGGCTGAGTTGCTCCGCTACGACTCGGATCCCATGAGCCTGGACGTGACCGTGGGCGAGGACGGCGACACGAGCCTCGGCGATCTCGTCGTCAACCAGTCGGCCGAGTCACCGTTCGAGTCCGTCGCAGGCGCCATGCTGGCCGACCAGATCCAGGGTTTCCTGTCCCGGCTGCCCGAGGATGAGCGCCAGGTGCTCTGGCTGCGCTACGGCTTGGACCGCGGCGAGCCGCGAACCCAGGGCGAAGTCGGTGAGATGCTCAACCTCACGGCCGAGCGGGTCAGGCGGATCGAGAGGGACGCCATCATCAAGCTGCGCCGGCACCTCGTGGGCTCCGATGCCCACGATCTGCTTGCCAGCTGAGCTTCCCCTAGATTCGGGGCTCCCCATGGCGCCCCGTGTCCGCTTCGCACCGTCGCCGACCGGGTACTTCCACGTCGGATCGGCTCGCACCGCACTGTTCAACTGGATGTTCGCCCGCCAGCAGGGAGGGACATTCATCCTTCGCATCGAGGACACCGACCGGTCGCGTAACCAGCCCGAGCAGATCGATGGCATCCAGCGGGCCATGCGATGGCTCGGCCTCGACTGGGACGAGGGCCCGTTCCTCCAGTCGGATTCCGCCGCCCGCCACCGCGAGGTGGTCGATCAGCTCCTGGAGGAGGGACGGGCCTATGCCTGCGACTGCACCCCCGAGCAGATCGAGGCCCGCAAACCGCCCGGAAGCCCTCCCGGCTACGACGGCTACCACAGGGAGCGTGGGCTCACGCCGGGCCTAGGGCGGGCGGTCCGCTTCCGGGCGCCGCTGGACGCTGAGAGCATCTTCGAGGACGTGGTCGCCGGCGGCGCGGTCCGTGAGCCGTCCCGAAACATCGGCGACTTCGTCATCCGCAAGGGGAACGGCGACGCTCTGTTCATCCTCGCCAACGTCGTCGACGACGCAGACATGCGGATCTCTCACGTCATCCGGGGCAACGACCATCTGAGCAACACCCACAAGTACGTGCTGCTCTGGGAGGCGTTGCGCTTGGGTCCGCTCCCGGTGTTCGCCCACCTGCCCCTGATGATGAACGCCGCGGGCAAGAAGCTCTCCAAGCGGCGTGACAAGGTTGCCGTCGAGGACTATCGCGACGACGGCTACCTCCCGGAGGCGTTCCGCAACTACCTGGCGCTCGTCGGCTGGTCGCCGGGCGGCGACAGGGAGATCCTTCCCATCGAGGAGATGGTCGCCGAGTTCCGCCTCGAGGACGTGACCAAGTCCAGTGGGATGTTCGACGAGCGCAAGCTGCTCGACGTCAACAAGAAGTACATCCTGTCCTTGCGCCCCGGCGACTTCCTAACCCGGGCGACAGCGTGGCTCTCGGACCGGACGCAGCCGCTTGCACCCCTCGTGCAGGAACGTTCCCGCACCCTCGCCGAAGCCTGGGCAATGGTGGACTTCCTCTACCAGCCGAAGCCGTGCATCGAGCGGGACACCCTGCAGCGATCGGCTCGCAAGGTGCCGGAGTTCGGTGCCATCCTCGCCGCGGCCGAGGAGCGTTACGCCACGGTGGAGTGGCGCGCCGACGCCATCCGGCAGGCCACGGTCGAAGCGGGAGATGCGGCCGGCGTGACAAACCGCGCCAGATCTCAGGAGCCGGTCCGCGTCGCGGTCACGGGACGGACGGTCGGCCCCCCCCTCTTCGAGTCGCTGGAGGTCCTCGGGCGTGACAGGACACTGGCGCGCCTGGCGGACGCACGCGCCCGGTTGGACGACGGCACCGGCGCCACCCGCTGACAGCCGGTGGGCCGCGTGTGCCGACGTCGGGCTTGGGTCGGAGGCCTCGTGGCCGTCGTCCTCGGCGGCGGAGTCGTCTACGTCGTCGTGTGCCTGGCGCAGGTGCTGTGGGCCGCCCGTCTCGACCAGACCCGTCCAGTCCAGGCGATCGTGGTCCTCGGATCCGCGCAGTACAACGGCGTTCCATCACCGGACCTCGGGGCACGGCTGTCCCACTCCCTCGCCCTGTGGCGACGGGGCTTGGCCGGGCATGTCGTCTGCACCGGCGGGAAGGAGCCGGGTGACAACTACACCGAGGCCGAGGCCGAGGCGGACTGGCTCAGCGCCCGTGGCGTGCCCCGGAAGTCCCTCCTGCAGGTCATGGAGGGCCGGGACACATGGCAGTCGCTCACTGCCGTGGCCACCGCCCTACACGCCATGCGGATCACCAAGGTGCTCCTCGTATCCGATCCCTTCCATGACGAGCGGATCCGCCTGATGAGCGCCTCACTGGGTCTCACGCCCTACGTGTCGCCGACCCGCACTTCGCCGATCCGCGGCTTGGCCCTCGTCCCCTATTTCGCCAAGGAGACCGCCGAGGTGGCCGTTGGCAGGATCATCGGGTTCCGCCGTCTCTCCGAGATCACGGCGCGGTGACGGCGGGCGGCCACTGCCGCAGCCCCGGCGGCTGCGCAGCCGCCGGCGTCGAAGCTCCACGACGGCCCCGTGCAGCCGCTACGCTGATTGGGCCCTTCGGGGGTGGTGTAATCGGCAACACGACAGGTTCTGGCCCTGTTATTGAGGGTTCGAGTCCTTCCCCCCGAGCGTTGCGTTGCTCTGCGGCTGGCAGCGGGCCCGGACCGGTCGGTCCGGGCCCGTCCGCGCGTCGCACGGGCCCCATCGGCGAAACAGTGACGGCGGCAGGACGGTCCTGATCGCCGACGGGACGCCGCCCACCTCCGAGGGAGAGGATCGGCCTGGGGAGGTGCCGGATCACCGGGGGCGACGTCAGCCGACGCCTGGCGCCAGTCCACTAGACTTCTATGGTCGGCCCACGGCCCCATCGTCTAGCGGCCTAGGACATCACCCTCTCAAGGTGGGAACACGGGTTCGAATCCCGTTGGGGCTGCCAGTCTTGAGCGTGTTCGAACCGCGCCCGGTACCCGGAAACGGGGCTGGACGAGGCGGCCGTCGTGCACGTCGACCGAGGCGATCAGCTCGCGCAGCACCGACTTGACGGTGGCGGTCTCACCATGGGTCAGGGCGGCGTCGAGCCGCTCTCGCAGGGCGGTGATCTGCTCGCGGTCAGGACCGTGGGGCTGGTGCTCCTCGATGTCGGCGATCTCGTCGCGCCGGGCTTGTAGCTGGCGGAGGCGATGGAAGTGCTCCAGCCGAGGGCACCACTGTGCCGGGAACATCGTCCCGTCCTCGGAGGCAGCGAGGTAGCGGTCGATGGCGGCTTCGGTCTTCTTCAGCTCGGCGTCGATCCTGGTGGACTCCTCCTGGAGGGTGTTGGTCGCTGCGTGGACGCGCTCGACAGCCTGGCCTGGCGCCGTCGGCTCGTCTCGACCGGTACCACGCCGGCCCCGACGGGCATCCACAGCGGCTGGTAGCAGTGCCAGGTGGCGGGGTCGACGAAGACGACGTCCCCCCCCCGGCACGCCTCAGCCGGGCGGCGACGCTGATGCCGGCGCTGCCACCGCCGACGATGACGATGCGGTGATGCATCCCGTCTCTCCTGGCCCCTAATCCTGACTAGATGAGTCAACATTATCGAGGTCGACGTCACATGGTCAACATGACGTTGAGGCACTGTTGTGGTCGATCCGGTGCCTCTGCGCCCTGCACGTTTCCGCACCGGGTCCGACCGGCGTGGTTGATGGGGCCGGAAGCCCCTGGTGGGGAGGTTCTCTCGCGTCCATCATTGACGGGCCGGTCGTCGATGGCCTCGGACGTGACCAGGAGGGGAGCTTCGATGCGGGGGTGGACGAGGCAGGGCCGCCAGGCTGTGGAGGGTCGCCTGGGACCTAGCCCAGACCTAGCCCAGACCTAGCCCG
>JAJZJY010000358.1 GCA_021809885.1 Actinomycetes bacterium | reverse complement strand
GCAGTTGCCAGGATCACGGCAAGAACCGGGCCGATGCAGGGCGTCCAGCCCGCGGCGAAGGCCATGCCCACTCCGAAGGCGGCCCGGGGGCCGGTGGACAGACGGTGCAGGGCAAAGCGTCGCTCGCGGTACAACCACGGGATCCTCAACACCCCGGCCATAGCCAGGCCGAGCACGATGATGCCCACGCCCGCAACCCGCACGATGAGCGGCAGCTCACGCGTCACCAGCGCGCCCAACAGCCCGGCCGCCATCCCGAGGATGGTGAACACGAGCGTGAAGCCGGCCACGAACAGCGCTGCGGCCCGAAGCGTCACCGCTCGGGCCTCGGCCCGGCCGAGCTCCGACACGGGCAGGCCCGAGATGTAGGAGACATAACCGGGCAGCAGAGGAAGGCAACAAGGCGAGGTGAACGAGATGATGCCAGCGACGAACGCGAAGAGCGGGAGCAGTATCATCTACGACACAACGTAGTGAACTACCTCGGATCAGGCCAGCTGCTAGAGCGGACAGCGGCCGGTCATCTGGATCAGCATCTGCAGGCTGCTGACCCAGAACGCCAAGCCGGCCACCGAGGCGACGCCGAGGGCAAGCCCAGGGCTGTAGAGCAGCCCGAGCGAGCCGACCTCGAGACCCGGCGACGGCGCCTCGAGCGCTCCGAGACGCTCTGCGACCGTGTCGGCGGCGGAGAACGCTGCCAGCTCGGGACCCACCACGGAGGCCGTGACCCGGAGCAGGGAGTTACGCAACCGGGCACGCCCATCCTCGGTGGTGGCGGCGGCGACCTCGTCGGCCCAGCGCTCCAATGCGACGACGAGGGCGGTGACGCTTCTGGCGGTCAAGGGGAAGAAGGCGAGGCCGCGGCGGACGACGCTCGCCAGGGTCACGTAACGCTGGTGGCCGTGGTCGAGATGGGCTGCCTCGTGAGCGAGCACCACGTCGAGCTCGTCATGGCGAAGAGCGCCCACCAGTCCAGAGGAGACAACCACCTGCCCACCGTGGCAGTCGACGCTCAAGGCCACCAGTTCGTCGCGTGGCAAGACGACAAGCTCATGACGGCCCAGGCGTGTGTGCTCACCGAGCCAGGGCTCAACCCGTGTCGAGCGATGGATCCGATGTCCCTTCATCAAGCTCATGGCGCCCGATCCGGCCACCAACGTGGCCACTGCACCAGCCGTCCATCCAGCCGCGGCACCACCCGGGGCGACGCCCCCCAGCATCTGGCGGCAGAACGCGGCAAGGCCAAAGGCGTCGACGGCAGCCAGGACGGTGGGAGCGGCATAGAGGAGCAGGCCCAGCTCAAAGACTCCGAAGCCGCCCGCGAGGGCCACGGCGCTCAGCCGCGCCCAGTCGCGCGGGGCGAGCCGACGCCCGAAACCTCGGAGAAGGCCCGGCAGGGCGACGAGCCCGAGCCCCGCGAGTACGAGAAGCACGCCCACCGCCGCTCAGCTCTGCTCGCCGCGGGCTCCCAGCAGGCCCCGAAGTCGGGCTCGGTCACCAGGCTTGAGCCCGGCGATGAAGTAGCTCAGCGCCAGTCGGCGGTCCTTGGTGTCCCCCAGCACCTCGTCCATGCGGGAAGCGGCGTATGCCTCCCTGCTCTGAACAGGACGGTACGCGTACGCCCGGCCGTGCTGCTCTCGACCGAGGCGACCCTTCTGCCAGAGGCGCACGAGGATGGTCATCACCGTGGTGTAGGCCAGCGAGCGTTCGCCCGACAGGACCTCGTGGACCTGGCCTGGCGTCAGTGGGCCAGCCGCGTCCCACAAGACGTCCATCACAGCTGCCTCCAGTTCTCCCATCGCCAACTTCGCCACGCAATGACTCCGGTCTCGTCTCGCCGTCTATGACGAAGGGTAGTACGCCTGAACGCAGCCCAGGCGACTCGGGGGTGGTCGGGGGCCCGACCGCAAGGAGGCAGTCGTCCCGGGGCATGTCCGGCACACATTTGCGTTGACTACCATTGCCCAGGTAATCCAGGACTACATCGCAAACGCGCGCATACGGACCGCAGCCTTGAACTCGAGAAGCTTGTCACATCGTCCAAAGGTCCCAGCCCTGAGTAACTCTAGCGTTTCGACTCCGTCTCCACTTCGAGGGGCAACTCGTCGAGGTGGGGCGTTTCTGCAACGCCCGGCTGGAGGCCGGGAGCGGGATTGCGGAGAGCCGTGTCGACGAGGGCGCGGTCTTCTGCGCTCGGCGGAGATGTCGGGGCGGGGCGGGAGCGGTGGAGCACGACGAGAAGCCCCACCGCTGCGGCGGGGAAAGCTGCGGCAGGCACCCACCACACCAGGCCATCGGCCCCGCCGACGGGCGGGGACTCGAGGATCCTCCGACCGTAACGGCTGACCAGGTAGGCACGGATCTGGGCAGGGGTTTCACCGGAGCGCAGGCGACGGGTGATGTCAGTCTTGATTGCCTCGGCGACATAGGTGTTGGAGTCGGCGACGCTCTGGCCCCCACAGACCGGGCAGCGGACACCGACGGCTATTGCGTTGGCTTGCTCGGTGAGGCTAGGCGGAGGGCCGTGGCGCTGCGAACCGACGACCAGGGCTGCGGCGCCGACGAGCAGGAGCGCAGCCCAGCCCAGCGCTCGCATCGCGTTGCGGGATGTCACAGATCCCTCGCTTCGGCGAGAGCGAGGAGGCGGTCGAGGCCTGCTGCGGTGGATCCGCCGGCGACTTTGGCGACGACGATCCCGTTGGGATCGATCAGGTAGGTGTCGGGGATCTGGCCGACTCCGTAGTTGAGCGCGACCTGGCCTCCGGGGTCGAGCACCGCCGGCCACTTGCCGCCTCGATCGGCGAGGAAGCGCCTCGCGTTGGCGGCGGTGTCGTCGTAGACGACCATGACCAGGGCCACGTTCCCGCCGCGGTGGTCGGCGGCGAAGCGGGCTAGCTGGGGTTGCTCCTGGCGGCAAGCCACGCACCAGGTGGCAAAGAAGTTGACCAGCACCCAGCGGCCTCGCAGCGCTCCCAGGCTGGTGAAGGAATAGGGCGTCACCGACGGGCCGGCCACCGGGGGTGCCGGGTGTCCGAGGAGGGGGCTTCGGACCTCGACATTGGCGGCGGAGGGTGTCCTGGCGAGGGCGGCGACGAGGAGGACGGCGAGGAGCCCGATACCTGCGCTCAGCCACCGAACACGGTGGCGTCGGGGCGTCCGGCCCGTTGCGGCTGGGATCTGGCCGCCAGCGGCGCCCCGGGCAACATCGACGACAGGAGAGCAGGCCGTCACGTTCATCTCCTCGGGGATCGCGATACTTGGCTGCTTCGGGTGCCTCGCTCTCGACGGGGCACCGGGGTCGAGTGTCCGGCGCTCTGCTCGGGTCATCTCGTCGTGGCCGGCGGGGAGACGCCCCCGGGTTCGAAGACGGCGGTGAGGAGCCGGTCGAGGACGCCGACGAAGTCGAACTTGCCCGCCAGGCGACGGGCGGCGGCTGGCCCACCCGGTGGGATGGTGAACCCCACTGGAAGGGCGAACTGCGCTGTTGGAAAGGCGCCGCTGATCGTGTTGGAGTGGAGCTGGGCGAGACGGGCAGCGTCGACGCCGGCGATCACGGTTGCGATCGCGAGCGCCCACCGGGCTCGGCCTGCTTGGGGCGTTGCCTGCCGCGGCGTTCGAGCGGGTGGACGCCAGGAGGAGGTCTCATGGGTGTCGGCACGGTCGCCTTGGAGGCGGATGAGCTTCACAGCGGCGGCCAGCCCAGGCGGGCGAAGCGGTCCTGAAGTGGGATGAACAGCTGCTTCCACTCGCCGGTGAGGAACAGCACCCCCACCGCGACGAGCAGGACGCCGCCGGCGAGCTCGATCACCCGCCCGCGCCTGCGTAGCCAGCCGAGCGAGGTGCGGGCGCGGGTGAAGCCGACCGCGAGGGCCAGGAACGGCACACCCAGCCCGAGCGAGTACAGCGCGAGGAGCCCGGCGCCGACCGCGACGGTCGGCCCCGTGGACGCTACGGCGAGCACGGTCGCGAGCACAGGGCCGACGCAGGGTGTCCAGCCGAACGCGAAGGCCATCCCGAGGGGGAACGCCCCCTTCGGCCCTTTGGGTACGCGGGCCAGGTCGAAGCGGCGCTCACGGGCGAGGAAGCCGACTCGGACGAGCCCGGTGGAGGCGAGGCCAAAGGCGATCATGAACACTCCCGAGACGTCCAAGATGACCGGCAGGTGACGCAGCAGCGCCGAGCCGACCAGGGTAGATGAGGCACCCAGGGCGGTGAAGACCACCGTAAAGCCTGCGACGAATGCTGCCGAGGAGCCCAGCACCGCCGTCCTCGCTCGTGCCTGACCGAGCTCGGATACAGGTAGCCCCGAGATGTAAGAGAGATACCCGGGGATGAGTGGCAGCGCGCAGGGAGAGCTGAACGAGAGCATCCCGGCGACCACGGCCAACACCGGCAGGGCAGGTGACATCGGCGCCTACCGTTGCACGTGCAGGTGGGTGCTGACAACCATCGAGACGGCCGTGGCTACGCTGAACGACGCCATCCCGAGTGCCACCCAACAAGGCAGTATCCGGCTCCGCCCGGCCGGGCCGAGCGCCTGGACTGGCTGCCGAGCGCCGGCGGCGGGCGCCCGGGCGTAGCCCGCAGCTGGATCGGACTGCAGCCCGATCCGGGGCCGGCCGAGGTCGTGCATCGAGTGACCCATGAAACCGCATCATGCTACTATTGTTTCTAGTAGGTCCAGATGAAGGAGCCTCTTCGTATGCCTGAAACTCTCGGCTTGGTCGTCCCGGGCGCCCTGTACGTCTTGGCGGCCCTGGCCTGTCCGGTCGGGATGGGCGCGATGATGTGGCTCATGATGCGCGGCGGCCACCACAACCAGCAGACGGGCCAACCGCCGACGCCGATGGGCTCCTCCTTCGCCTCGGGCAGCCTCTTCGCCTCCGACGCGGAGCGTGAGGCGGAACTGGCACGCATGCGGGCCGAGATCGATCAGCTCCGTGCCGCTCAGGCCGAGCGTGACGCAGGCCAGGTCGCCGAGGAGCGCAAGTGAGCGCGCTCATCGCTGCGCCCGTCTTGGCCGGAGCGGTCGTGGGCCATCTACCTATTCTGCGTACGCCTGACGCGAAACGGCGCCTGTCCCGTTCTGGCAACCGGCCGGCTGCGGCGCGGACCGGCGTCGACGCCGAGCTGGCCCGGACCGCCCAGGAGCTGGCAGCGCTGCGGGAGTGGACCACCCCGGCCGGTCTCGTGTGCTGCTCGTAGGTCCGTGACGGTGACTGGCGACCACTTGGAGCAGGCAGCCGGCGCTGGACGTGCCGTGACGACCAGTGCTCAGCGCCGGCTCCGAGCTTGGAACGTGCCTCGCGACTCGGTGCGCTCGAAAGCGGCGTTGACCTCCGCGCCGACGAAGATGGCCATGCCGGTGAGGAACAGCCAGAAGATGAGGATGGCCACCCCGGCGAAGGCACCGTAGGTCCTGCCGTAGGAGCCGAA
>JAJZJY010000357.1 GCA_021809885.1 Actinomycetes bacterium | reverse complement strand
GTGGGCGCTGCCGCTCGGGGTCGGTTTCGAGAACGTCGCGGTGACCGCCGCCAGCGGTGCGCTTGCCCTGGTGGGACTGGTACTGCTCGCCTGGAACCTCGCCGCGCCACTGTCGGTGCTCGGCAATGGCGCCCCGGTCACCGCCCTTCGCTTCGCCCTCCTCGGCGCGGCGGCGACCACGCTTCTCGGCGCGACGTTCGTCGGTGACCGCCAGGGGAACTGGTTCGTCCTCTCCGCCCACGTCGATCTGGCGATGGGTGTGCTCGGCCTGTTCGCTTGGCTCGGGGTCACCTACATCGGCGTGGCACAGAAGCTCTGGCCCATGTTCATGCTCGCCCACCTCTCCGGTCGGCATCGCGCCGGCACGGTGGCGGTATGGGCGACATGGCTCGGCGCCGCGGTTCTCGCGGGCGGGCTGGCGCATGGGGCCCCCGCCGCCGAGTGGGTGGGCGCCGGGGTGCTCGGCGTCGGCCTCGGCGCGCACCTGGTCTCGCTGTGGGCGCATCTGCGTTATCGTCGCAGGAAGGCCGACCTGCACCTCCTCTTCGTTGCGACGGCGGCGGCGTGGCTGGTCGTCGCTGCCGGGTTGGCGCTCGCCGGGGCGATCCTGCTCCCGCACCACTACCGTCTCGGGGTCGCCCTCGTCGCCGCTGCCATGGTGGCTTCCGGCGGCTGGCTGCTCGAGGCGCTCGTCGGCCACGCCCACAAGGTCGTGCCGTTCATCGTGTGGTCGCTCTTGCGATCGGCGGGGACGCGCAGCGGACCATCGGGCAAGCCGCTCATGTTCGCCGATCTGTACCACCACGGTTGGGCCGGCGCCACCTACGGGACCACGACTGCCGGGATCGGCGCGCTCTGCGTGGGTCTCGGCGCCTCGCTTCCAGCGGCAACAGCTGCAGCTGGGCTGCTGCTCATCGTCACCGGCATCATGGTGGCGACCAACCTGTCAGTCGTGCCCCTGCGGATGCTGCGGCGGCACCAGGCAACCAGCCCGCCCGTCGGTCCAAGCCCCGCGGCCACCGCGGTGGCCGAGCCGACGGCCGGCACGCCCGAAGAGGCGGGTGCGCCGTCGCCGCCCGGGCGCGACCGCTCCCCCACGCTGCCGCTGGTCGCCGTGGCACTGGCGTCGGTGGCCGTGCTGATGGCGGCCACCGCCGTGTGGTCGAACCGGCAGGCCACCACGACGGGGACCACCGCCGCCGAGCCGACCAGCGGACCGGTGGTGCCCAACGGCCAGACCAAGGTGATCGACGTCGGTCTGGGGGAGTTCTACGTGCGGCCTTCGACCATCACCCTGACCTTCGGGACCCGCCTGGTGCTCCACGTGACCAACCGGGGCACCATGGACCACGACTTGCAGCTCGAGGGTGGACGGGTCGGCACCGGGCTGCTCGCACCCGGGCAGCGCCGGACGGTGGACTACGGGGTGGTCGGGCGGAGTGAGCAGGCCTGGTGCACCGTCCCGGGGCACAAGGCCGCCGGAATGGTCCTTGACATCGTCGTCCCGGGCACCTCCGGCACCGCGGCGGGCGGGACGCCGAGCGACGCCACCATCGACTTCTCGGCCACCCCGCCCGCCGGATGGCACGCCTTCGACCCGGCGCTCGCCCCGGCGCCGGGCGGCACCGTCCACCACGTGACGCTGGTCGCCGAGGACGAGGAGCTGGCGGTGGCGCCGGGCGTCGCCCAGGACATGTGGACCTTCAACGGCCGGGTTCCCGGGCCGATCCTGCACGGGTATGTGGGCGATCTTTTCGAGGTGACCCTGGTCAACCACACCTCCATGGACCACTCCATCGACTTCCACGCGGCGAGCCAGCCGATGGAGGACATGCAGAGCATCGGGCCCGGCCAGTCGATCACCTACCAGTTCCGCGCCGAGCACGTCGGCATCTTCCTCTACCACTGCGGGACCCCGCCGGTGCTCGAGCACCTGGCGAACGGTATGTACGGGGCGGTGATCGTCGACCCGCCGGGGCTCCCGCCGGTGTCCCACGAGTACGTGATCGTGCAGTCCGAGCTCTACCTCGGACCCCAGGGCCAGTCGGGCGACTATGCCAAGATGCTGCGCGGCCAGCCGGACGCCGTGGTCTTCAACGGGTACGTCGACCAGTACCTGTACTCGCCGATCCGGGTCGGCGTTGATGACCGCATCCGGATCTGGGTGGTCGACGCCGGCCCCAACGACGACACGTCCTTCCACGTGGTGGGCGCCCAGTTCGACACGGTCTTCGCCGAGGGCGCCTACCTCCTCCAGCCCGGCGGCCCCACCGACGGCGCCTCCCAGGCCCTCGACCTGTCGCCGGGTCAGGGTGGGTTCGTGGAGTTCACCGTCCCGGCGGCCGGTCACTACGAGATGCTCGATCACCATTTGGACCATGCCGCCACCGGTGCAGCCGGTTCCCTGGTCGCCGGCTGAGCTGGGGCACGACATCGGACACGTCGGAGAGGAGGAAGCACCGGTGGACCTCTAGACAAGGTGGACAGGAGGCGGTGCATGGGCGCGGGGCAGTGCGTGCACTGGGCTCCGGGTATCTTCACACAGGACGACCAGGCGCTCTCGGTGGTGGTCGACCGGCACGGCGAGCCAGAGGAGCGGATCGTGATGGCGGTGACCCGCTGCCCGGTCGAGGCCATCAGCCTCGAGGTCGACGGCGTCCCCATCGGTCCCGGCCAGCTGCAGGACTGGTACCGGGGATCACTGGCCGACGTCCCGCTGGTCGGTTTGCTGTCGCACCTGGGAGAGGAGCACGAGGCGCTACGACGCTGGCTGGCGGCGTTCAGGCGCCCCGCCGGCGAGGGCCCGCCGGCGGGGAAGGCCAGGAGACCGGCCGGCGAGGGACTGGCCGGCGAGGAGACGCCTGGTACCGAAGAAACGGCCGATCGGCTGGCCGACCTGTTCCACCTGCTGTCGACGCACCACGCGCTCGAGGAGGGCTCCGCCTACCCCGAGATCGGGGCCCTGGTCGGGCGGGAACTGATCGAACCCTTCGACCGCGACCACGCCGCGATGGCCGAGGCGCTGCGAGCCGTCGACCGCAGCAGGGGAGCCCCGGCGGGGGGCCTCGGGGACTTGACACCGCTCGCCGGGCTGGCAGCGGCGTCCGAGGTGTAAGAACACCGGCGCCGATCACTCCTCGATGAAGATGCACTCGCCGGGGCATTCGTCGGCTGCTTCGCGGATCGCGTCCTCGTAGCCGTCGGGGACCGCGGCGAGACCTTCGGAGCCTCCAGGGTCGCTCAGCGCCCGGCCGTCTTGTTTCACGTATGCCAGGCCATCCTCCAAGAGGGTGAAGACCTGGGGGCAGATCTCCTCGCACAGCCCGTCGCCGGTACAGAGGTCCTGGTCGATCCATACCTTCATCGTGTCGCTCCTTGCCTGATCACCCGGCGTCGGCCCCCCGTGCCGGTTCTGACCGGCGCTCGCCGGCACAACGGTGTCACCACATGCCGAGCTGCAACCGGGCCGCCTCTGACATCCGCCCGAGGTCCCATGAGGGTTCGAAGACGAGCTCCACCTCGGCGTCAGTAACCCCGGGGATCTCGAGGATCTGCTCGGCGGCCTCGGCGCGCAAGATGTCACCCATCCCGCATCCTGGGGCAGTCATCGACATCCACACAGCCACCCGGTAGCCACCTGAGTGCGTCGGGTGGATCTCGCAGCCGTAGATCAAGCCGAGGTCGACCACGTTGACGGGGATCTCGGGGTCGTAGACGCTCCGCAGCCGATCCAGCACCGCCTCGACGTCCGGGGCGTGCCCGCCGACGGCCCCGCTCCCCGGCGGCTGCACCTCCCGGCCACCGGCAGCTTCTTCCCTGCCACCATGCTCATCGCCACCGAGTGCCTCGATGCCCAGAGCATCGGCATCGGCCCCTGCGACTCGCGCCAACATCCCGTGGCCGACCTGGACGGTGAAGCTGCCGCCGAGACGCTGGACGACCACGACCTGCTCCCCCGCGGCGAGGACTGACCGGCGGCCGCTCGGGACGAGCACAACCGGGCAGTCCCATCGCACCTCGACCGTCTGGTTCACCCGCTCTCTCATGTCCGGGGACCTCCGGGGAGGGCGTCGGCAGCCTCGGCGGTGACGGTCCTGTGCGCTCCCGGATCGTGGCGGTGGTCGTCGAGGGCGACGACCCCTGCCGACATCGCCAACTGCTCGGCACGCTGGCGGATCGGTCCCGGAGCGAAGCGGTCGAGGACCTCCTGGGCGAAGCCGGAGACGAGGATCACCCGCGCCTCGCGCTCGGGAACTCCCCGTGAGCGCAGGTAGAAGATCGCGTCGGGATCGAGCTGGCCGACGGCCGCTCCATGGCTGCAGGCCACGTCGTCGGCATTGATCTCGAGGCGCGGGCGGGTGTCCACCTCGGCGCGCTCGCAGAGCAGCAGGTTCTTGTTCACCTGCGAGGCGTCGGTCCCGTCCGCCCCGGGGCGCACCACGACGTGGCCGTTGAACACCCCGTGTCCGTTGCCGGAGACAACCCCCTTGTAGAGCTGGCGGCTCGTGCAGCCCATGGTGGCGTGGTCGACGAGAAGAAGGTTGTCGTGGTGCTGGCCCGAGCCGGTGAGGAACAGCCCGTCCAGGTCGACCTGCGACCCCTGGCCGGCAAGGACGATGTCCACCTCGTGGCGGCCGATCCGGCCGCCGGCGGCCAGCAGCCGGGAGGACAGGCGGCTGCGGTCTGCCAGGCGGCCCTCGAGCGACGAGAAGTGGAAGCTGTCGGTGCTCTCACCCTGCAGCACGTAGTGCACGATCTCGGCACCGGCTCCGAGCTCCACCTGGGTGAGGGCGTTGGTGACCGTCGGGGCGCCGGGCAGGCCCAGGTAGGTCTCGACCAGCGTGGCACTGGCCCGTGCCCCAGCCCCGACGATGAGGCGAGGATGCGACCATCGCGCTGCGCCGGTGCCTATGGAGACGAAGACGACCTCGATCGGGTCCTCGACGACCGTCTCCGCTGAAAGGTCGATGACCACGGCGTCGAGCGCCGCGGCGTCGTTCAGGGCACGCATCGCGTGGGGATAGCCACCGACACGCCTTGCCCACGACTGTTCCAGGCGTCCGTCGCGCCCCCGCAGGGCTTCGGCCATCGGCTCGACGCGTATCCCGCCAGGAAGGGGGGCGCCGAGCGCCGACATTTCGGGGACGACCCGACCGTTCACCACCACAACTCGCGGGCCGCCCAGGTGCGGTGCGGGAAGGTCGCTCGACGACACCGAGCCCGGGCCGTCCTCGGCCACTCCCCCAGAGGGCGCGGCCAGGGGTAGGGCGAGGGCCGCGTCGAGCTTGGTGTAGCGCCAGTCCTCGTGCTTGGTGCTCGGGAAGCCGTTGGCATCCACCCATGCCGCTGCTCGCCGGCGCGCTGCTTTGAACCACCCGGGCTCCGATGCTCGCTCGGGAACCTGCACTCCCATCCCGACACCGGTGCCAGACAGCGGCCTTCGCACCGTTGCGGGACGCACCATGGC
>JAJZJY010000356.1 GCA_021809885.1 Actinomycetes bacterium | reverse complement strand
CGATCTGGTGCGAGCGGCGCCGGGGGCTGGCGTCGCGATCAACGGCCGGCTGGTGCGGGGCACGACGGTGCGGGTCGGTCATCCGCCGGGCGGGACGGTGGACGTCACCGCGTCGAGCGGCGACCTCCAGGTCGACCTGCCCGGTGTTGGTTGGCGCGCTTACCAGGGGATGATCCAAGTCCAGCCCGACGGCAGCACGTGGAATGTGCTGCCCCTCGAGGAGTACATCTCCGGTGTCGTCCCGGCCGAGTCGATCGCCTCGTGGGGTGCCGCCGCCGGCGGTGCCGGCGAGGCGGCGCTCCAGGCGCAGGCGGTGGCGGCCCGCTCCTACGCCCTGGCCTCGATCGCCGCCCGTGGCTGGATCTGCGACACGCCCCAGTGCCAGAACTACCTGGGGGATCCGGCCGATCAAGGTCTCGGCTGGTCGCTGCCGTATGTGCTGACGGCGGTCTCGTCCACGGCGGGCGACGTGGTGTGCACGGTCAACTCAGATCCCTGCCCGCTCGGCGCCGTTGCCGTCGCCCAGTACGGGGCGTCGACGGGGGGCTGGACGCAGGGTGTCAGTTCTCCGGGTGAGACGTTCTCGGCCGTGCCGGACGCAGGGGATGCCGTTGCTGGCAACCCGTTCCACACGTGGGTTGCGGGCGACGGTTGCCCGACGGTTGTCCCGGCGGCGGCGGCTGGTGCGGACTTCGGGGTGGGCACGGTCGTCGGAGCGAGGGTCATCTCGCGCAACGGTGAGGGGGCGTACGGCGGGCGTGCCGTCGAGGTGGAGCTGATCGGGCGCGAGGGTGCATCGACGCGGACGGTCACGGTGAGCGGCCCGTTGTTTGCCGCCACGCTCGGACTCTGCTCGGACTGGTTCGCCTTTTACTGAACCAGCGCCGGCTACGACCGGCGCCGGCTACGACCGGCTACGACCGGCGCCGGCTACGACCCAGCCGTCCGTAGGGCCTTCAGGTCGGCGTCGACCATCATGCGCACCAGGTCCTCGAAGCCGACCTCGGGCTCCCACCCGAGGACTGTGCGCGCCTTCTTGGGGTCGCCGATCAGCAGGTCCACCTCCGCCGGGCGGAGGAGCTGCTCGTCCACTTCGACGTGGTCCTCCCAGCGCAGCCCGAGGTGGGAGAAGGCAAGGTCGCACAGCTCACGTACGGAGTGGGTCTTCCCGGTCGCCACCACGTAGTCGTCGGGGGCGTCCTGTTGGAGCATGAGCCACATGGCCCGCACGTAGTCGGGTGCGTAGCCCCAGTCCCGCTGGGCGTCGAGGTTGCCGAGCTTGACCTTCTCCTGCATGCCCAGCTTGATGGCTGCTGCGGAGAAGGCGACCTTCCGCGGTAGGAACTCCAAGCCGCGCCGGGGGCTTTCGTGGTTGAAGAGGATCCCGGAGCTGGCGTGCAGTCCGTAGCTCTCCCTGTAGTTGACGGTGATCCAGTGGCCGTAGATCTTGGCGACGCCGTAGGGGCTTCGCGGGTGGAACGGCGTGCGTTCCGTCTGGGGCACTTCGACGACCTTGCCGAACATCTCCGAGGAGCTGGCCTGGTAGAAGCGGATCGTCGGGTCGGTGAGGAGGATGGCGTCGAGGAGGCGGGTCACGCCGAGGGCGGTGACCTCGCCGGTGAGGACGGGCTGGACGAACGACGTCTGCACGAAGCTCTGGGCGGCGAGGTTGTACACCTCCCGCGGCTCGTGTTCGCGAAGCACGCGGATCATGGAGGCCTCATCGAGCAGGTCGGCGGGGAGGAGCGTCAGGCGATCCATGAGATGGGTGATGCGCTCGAAGGTGACCGTGCTGCTCCTGCGGTGCAGGCCCACGACCCGGTAACCCTTGTCGAGCAGCAGTTCGGCCAGGTAGGAGCCGTCCTGGCCGGTGATTCCGGTGATCATGGCGGTACCGGGGGAAGCCATCGCCCCAGTCTTGCCGATCGGCGCCCGCTGGCGGTCAGCGGCGCAGGCCGGCGCGCGGTTGTAGGGTCGGAGCGATGTCGGCCCGGCGGGGGTTGTGCCTGTCCCGCTCGGAGAGGATCGGGTCGCTGACCCCCCAGTCTGCGCCGATCTCGGGGTCGTCCCACGCCACGCCGAGCTCGTCGGCTGGGTTGTAGTACTGGTCCACCAGGTAGGTGAGAACGAGGTCGGTGAGCGAGGCGAAGCCATGGCCGACGCCGGGCGGGATCCACACGCCCCTGCAGTTGCTGCCCGACAGCAGGAGCACCTCGGTGTTGCCGTCGGTCGTCGAACCCATCCGGAGGTCGTGGAGCACCACGCGGGCTTCCCCGGCAACGACCTGCCAGTAGTCGGCCTGGTGCAGGTGGTAGTGGATGCCGACTACCGCCCCCGCCCCCTTGTCCGAACGGTTCCCCTGAACCATCTCCCGTCCCTCGGGGAACCAGGACCGTCGGTATGTCTCGGAGAAGCGTCCCCGTGTGTCGCCGTGGCCTTCGGGGTCGACGATCCACACGCCGTCGATGGTGGAGGAGGCAGAGAGGGTGGGCACGCTCGGGGAGGCTACGCGGCGATGGCCTCCGAGATCCGGGGCCACCCGGTGCAGCCCTGGGCCGCTCTCGGCTCGAGGTCCCCTGACGCGACGAAGGGACCCGGCCGGGGGGGGAAGGCCTGAGTCCCTTCGCAAAGCGAGACCCGTGGGGGGGAGACGGGTCGGATCGCTCGGTCAACATTGTGCCTCCGTGCACAAGAAATGTCCAATGAGTAATGGAGATGGTGAGCATCGCCCGCAAAGATGGCCTGACCGCTCCGGAGGTTCCCCGTCCGACGCCTGTCTGGCGGGCCCGACGTGCTTACTCTCGCGGGGTGCCAACGCCCCACACTCCGAGCGCCGGCCGCGGGATCCTGTCGGGCCCGGTGGACGGCCCGTGGCGCGCCGGACGGGCACGCCGGGTCGTGCCTGCCCATCACGGGCTGCTCGTCACCCATCTCGGGTCCCGGTTCACCGGGAAGGTGGTCCGCCTCGAGGGGGACGCCGTCGTCCTCCGGTCATCCAACACGGGCCTCGAGCGGCTGTTCCGGATGCACCCCGGGTCGTTCGCGCTCTCGGGGGAGGCCGTCGACCTCGTGAGGCCGGCGCCGGCAGGCTCCAACGCTCCGGGGCGGACAGCGAGCGGGTCGGTCTCGGAGGCACCCCACAAGGCTCGTGTGGCCCGGGCGGGACGGCTGGTCGTCGAGGGTGTGCACGACGCCGAACTGGTCGAAAGGGTCTGGGGTGACGACCTGCGCGTCGAGGGTCTGGTCGTGGAACGCCTCGACGGGATCGACGTGCTCGCCGATGTGGTGGATGCCTTCCGCCCCGGGCCTGATGCGCGCCTCGGTGTGCTCGTCGACCATCTGGTGCCCGGCAGCAAGGAGTCCCGCATCGCCGAGGCCGTCTGCCAGCCCCACGTCCTCGTGACCGGAACGCCCTACGTGGACGTCTGGCAGGCGATCCGGCCGGCGGTGGTGGGCCTGGCGGCCTGGCCCGAGGTTCCGAGAGGCCGTCCCTGGAAGGAGGGGATCTGCGCGGCGATGGGGGAGCCGTCGCCAGGGCGGCTGTGGAAGCGGTTGCTCCGGTCGGTCGGCAGCTACGCCGACCTGGAGCCGGCGCTGGTCGGGGCGGTGGAGTCGCTCATCGACTTCGTTACGGCCTAGCCGAAAGTCCTCGCCCTCTCCCACTGACCCGCAGCGACGGCACCCGGAGCAGGTTGGTCGACACGGTCGAGCGCGGGATCTTCGTCACGCCGTCCACTCGGTCAGCGAACACGATGGGGACCTCGGTGGCGCCGCCGGCGGCCGCGAGTGCCCGGTGCTCGAGCTCGATTTGGAACCCGTAGCCTGTTGCGGCCACGCTCGCCACGTCGCAGCGGGCGAGCAGCTCCCTGCGGTTTGGAAGGCCGTGACCGGTGCCCGAACGACCTTCCGAGCCGACGTGGAGGGACAGCGGGCGCTCGCCGTCGTGGCTGCGGACCTCTACCACGCTCGGCTGCCGTGGCTGACCGGCAGCTACGGCGGCGTGGACGTGTTCTACGTGATCTCGGGGTTCCTCATACCGGCCTGCTGTGGAGGGAGCTGGAATCTCGCCGGAGGATCTCCACGCCGGCGGCGGGAGCCGTCTACGCCCGCGACACCGGGTGGTTCTGTACCATCGTTGGGAACCTGCTCGTCTGCCGGGACAACAGCCACATCACGGTTTCCTACGCCGACTACCTCTCCCTAGGACCGCCTCGGCTCCCGATGGCTTCGCCGGCCCATCCGAAGGCCCGAGCGGCGTCGCTGAGATAGCTCAGATCCCCGACTCGCCGGAACAAGTTCCCCGTGAGAAGCGGCGGGCCGCGACGGCAGGTGCCAGCGAGCAGGCGCTCACACGTTGATAACGGGGAGCCTGGACATCCCTTCCTCGGCGGTGCCTCCCTGGCACGGTGCCGTCCCCCAGCGGCCGATGACCCCGCCGAGCGGCCAGCCGGCGCCCACGCCGGCCAGGAGAGCTACTGATGCACGGCTTCGTCGACGAGAGCATGCGCCGAGCGCCCGGCGGCTTGTACGTGCTGGCGGCGGTGCTGGTGCCGGTCTCGCAGCTCGAGGCGTGCCGGGAGTCGGCTCGCAGCGTGCTGCTGCGACGCCAACGCCGGTTCCGCTGGCGCGACGAGACCGAGCCGCAGCGGCGCAAGATGCTGGCGGTCATGGTCGAAGCCGGCGTGATGATGCTCGCCTGCGCCTGCACCTGCACCTGCACCTGCGCCTGCGCCTGTCGGGTCCCGCCTCGCCAGCAGCGCGCCCGGGCGTTGTGTGCCACCCGCCTGGCGTGGGAAGCGTCCCAGCGCGGCGTCGGCCGGTTGGTCTTCGAGAGCCGGGAGGAACGCAACGACGCCCACGACCGGCTCACCATGATGCGCGCCGTCAAGGCCCGGGCATGCCCGGCGAGTCTCGTCTACGGCTTCGCCCGGCCGGCCGACGAGCCGCTGTTGTGGCTCGCGGACGCGGCTGCGGGGGCGGTGGCGGCGCAGCTCGCCGGCGAGGAGTCGGGCTATCGCGACCAGCTCGGCGACCTCGTGGTCGAGGTCGCCATCGTCGGCCCCTAGACGCGCACATGCCCGGGGTCCCGTCGTCCGGCGGTCAACCCGGGCACCACTTCCGGAAGCGTAAGGCAACCGGCCCTCCCATCATCGGCCCCTGGGACCGTCACGTCAAGCCCTATCGACGGCCGGCGAACCTAGGCGATGTCGACTTCGACCGGTCTCTCGACGTCGAGTGCAGCCTCAGCGTCGCCCGGGGTGCCGGCGCCGGCGGACCCCGGGTGTCCCTCGACGGCGGCGCCGCACGACGCGCAACGCAGCGCGAGCCGCTCGTGAGGGCAGGCACGGCGGCCGGCGAGAGCCTCCCGCAGGATCGAGGCGACCGTCACCTGAGGCGGCAACGCCTCGATGAGCGCCTTGTCCCGGGCCGACACGTACGCATGCACTTCGGGCATCGGCACGAGACGATAGGCGC
>JAJZJY010000355.1 GCA_021809885.1 Actinomycetes bacterium | reverse complement strand
TGATCGGCGGGAATGTGATCGACGTCGATGCGATCGACGGCAACGTGATCGACGTCGGTGCGGTGGACGTGGCCGTCGCCGCCGTCGGGCCTGCCGCCAGCCTCGTACCCGCCGGTCTCGCGCCCACCGCAGCGGCACCCGCCGGCCCTGCAATCCCATCAGCCACAGACGGCCGCCCCAAGGCGCCTCCCGTCGACTGGGAGCAGTGGGAGCAACGCGAGCAACCGCAGCTACCCCGCTCGACGGAGTCCGGCTCCGGGGCACCTTCCCACCGTCGCCGCCTCCTCGCCTTCACCGCTGCGGGGGTGCTGCTCGCGGCCGCCGGCGGTGGGGGCGCCGCTTGGGCCCTGACCCGAACGCCGCCGCCCGTCCCCGTGCCCTCCCTCCGCGGCGAGACCGCGAGCCAGGCCTGCGCTGCCCTTCGCGCCCGGCACCTCCGCCTCGTCGTGGTCGGCAGCTCCTACGACGGGGCGGTGCGCCGCGGCGCCGTCGTCAGCCAGGTGCCCCTCACGGGGAAGGTGCGGAGGGGCGCCACCGTCGCCGTGACGCTCTCGAGCGGACCAGCACCGGTGCCCGTCCCCACCGTCGACCACCTCGCTCTCGCGGATGCCCGGCGGGTGATCAGCGCTGCCCACCTGCGGGTCGGGCAGGTGACCAGGCAGACCAGCATCGACGTGCCCGCGGGTTCGGTCATCTCGAGCCGTCCCGCCACCGGCGACGCCCTCCCCGGCTCACGGGTCGAGCTGGTGGTCTCGAAGGGCAAGCCCCTCGTCACGGTGCCGCTGCTGCGCGCTGGCGCGGTCGAGAGCTATATGGCGGCGGCGGCAGCCCTGCAGGCTGCTCACCTGCAACCCTCGGAGCAGCTCGTCTACAGCGACCTGGTCAGCCCCGGGCTCGTCGTGATCACCAGCCCCCCGCCGGGCCGCTCGGTGGTGTACGGGTCGCCGATCACCGTCGAGGTCTCGAAGGGCCCCCACCTGGTCACCATCCCAACGAGCATCGTCGGGGAGTCCGTCTCGGTGGCCACGAGCCAGCTGGAGGCGCTCGGCCTGGGGGTCAGCGGGGTGACGGGGAACCCGGCGGCCAACGTCACCGGCACCACGCCCGGCGTCGGCCAGGCGGTGCGCTTCGGGTCGTACGTACAGCTGGTCACCGGCTGAGCCGGCGCCTGGGCGGCGCTACTCGGTGATCTCGCGCAGCCGGCCGAACACCCCCACCACGGGATCGGTCACCGGGCTCGGCTGCGTGAAGGCGAACATGAGCTTGGTGAGGTCGCCGTCGACGCGGATCCGGCCGGTGAGGAACGCCTGCATGGCGGCCTCGGGGTCGCCCCCGAGGAGCAGCGCCCGGGCGGTGGCGTGCTCCATCGTGACGGTGACGTCGGCCTGTTCCAGCCGCCCGACCTCGAGGTCGACGCTGTCGCCGCCGGTGGCGACGTGGCCCTCCACCCGGCCTGGCGGCCACGGCACGTCGGTGACGACGACGTTCATGCGGACGGCGACGGGCGGGGCGGGGTGGCGGCCCTCGTAGCCGGCGCGGATCCGGCGAGCCTCCTCGATCCACTGGTCGCTCAGGAAGGGAAAGGCCACGCAGTCACCGCCTCGGTCCACTCGACGGCTGCGACCGTACCCGCAACGGGCCCCGGCTACGGCGTTGCCGGGCCGGGTCCACGAGGGGACCCGCCTACGATGGCCGGGATGGCGCAACGCATCACGACCGCCGACGTCGCCCATGTGGCCCGCCTGGCCCGCCTGGCAGTGACGGACGAGGAGCTGGAGCGCTTTACGGGTCAGCTCGCCGCGGTCCTCGACCATGCCGCCGACATCGAGGCGCTCGACCTCGGGGGTGTCCCACCCACGGCGCACCCGCTGCCGCTGGCCAACGTCCTCCGCGAGGACGTCGCGCGGCCCGGCCTGCCCCGGGAGGAGGCCCTTGCTGCCGCGCCGGCGGTGGAGGACGACCGCTTCAGGGTCCCGCGCATCCTCGGCGAGGCTCCGTGACAGCGGTCGAGATCGCCGGCGCGGTGCGATCGGGTGAGCACTCGGCCGTCGAGGTCGTCGAGGAGCACCTCGAGCGCATCGCCCGGCGCGACGGCGGGGTGCACGCCTTCTTGCACCTGACGGCCGACGCCGCCTTGGAGCGTGCGGCCCAGGTGGACGAGGCCGTCGCCGCCGGAATCGATCCCGGGCCGCTCGCGGGGGTGCCCGTCGCTCTGAAGGACAACCTCTGCACGAGGGGCGTACCGACGACATGCGCCTCGCGGATCCTCGAGGGTTGGCGCCCTCCGTACGACGCCACCGTCGTGTCCCGGCTGGCCGCCGCCGGCGCTGTCGCGCTGGGCAAGACCAACCTCGACGAGTTCGCCATGGGCTCGTCGACGGAGAACTCAGCCTTTGGCCCGACCCGCAACCCGCACGACCCCACCCGGGTCCCGGGCGGTTCGTCCGGCGGCAGCGCGGCGGCGGTGGCGGCCGGCTTCGCCCCGCTGGCGCTCGGCTCGGACACCGGCGGGTCGATCCGCCAGCCCGCCGCTCTCTGCGGCGTGGTGGGGGCCAAGCCCACCTACGGCCTCGTGTCGCGCTACGGCCTGATCGCCTTCGCCAGCTCGCTCGACCAGATCGGCCCCTTCGCCGAGACCGTCGCCGATGCCGCCCTGCTGCTCGACGTGATCGCCGGCCACGACCCCGCCGACTCGACATCCCTTCCCTCGGCGCCGCCGAGCGCCCGAGCCGGCCTCGATCGGGGGGTGGAGGGGCTGCGTGTCGGTCTCGTGACCGAGCTCACGACAGCGGAGGGCCTCGACCCGCAGGTCGTCGCCCGGACCCGGGAGGCGGCGGACGCCCTCGAGGCGGCGGGCGCCAAGGTCGACGAGGTGTCGGTTCCAGCGGCGGTGTACGGCCTCTCGGCCTACTACCTGATCGCCCCGGCCGAGGCCTCCTCCAACCTCGCCCGCTACGACGGTGTTCGCTACGGCCTGCGGGCGCCCGGCGCCGACATCACCGAGATGTACGTGCGTACGAGGACGGAGGGCTTCGGAGCCGAGGTCAAGCGGCGGATCATGCTCGGCACCTACGCCCTGTCAGCCGGCTACTACGACGCCTACTACGGCAAGGCCCAGAAGGTGAGGACTCGCATCCTCGAGGACTTCGACGCCGCCTACCAGCGTTTCGACGCCCTGCTGGGCCCTACTGCTCCCGGCGGCGCCTTTGCCCTCGGCGCCAAGACCACCGATCCGCTCACCATGTACCTGAACGACGTGTGCACCATCCCGTCCAACCTCGCCGGCCACCCGGCGGTGAGCGTCCCCTACGGGGTGGACGCCGGCGGCCTGCCGCTGGGCGTGCAGGTCCTGGCGCCGGCGCTGGGGGAGACGGTGATGTTCCAGGTCGCCGCCACCTTGGAGGCGTCTCGATGAGCGGCTGGGAGACCGTCATCGGCCTCGAGGTCCACACGGAGCTGCGCACCGAGACCAAGTTGTTCTGCTCCTGCGCCAACCGCTTCGGCGATGAGCCCAACACCAACGTGTGCCCCGTCTGCCTCGGCCTGCCCGGTTCGCTGCCGGTGCTCAACGCCAGGGCGGTCGACTACGCGGTGCGGATCGGGGTGGCCCTGCACTGCCAGGTGCAGCCCTCGATCTTCCACCGCAAGAACTACTTCTATCCGGACATGCCCAAGGACTACCAGATAAGCCAGTACGACCTGCCGATCGACACCGACGGATGGCTGGAGCTGCCGGGCGGCAAGCGGGTCGGCATCGAACGGGCCCACCTCGAGGAGGACACCGGCAAGACGACCCACGTGGGCGGCGGCGGCCGCATCCACGACGCCGACCACAGCCTGGTCGACTACAACCGCGCTGGCGTCCCCCTCGTCGAGATCGTCAGCCGTCCGGACCTGCGCTCCGCCGACGAGGCGCGGGCCTACGTCGACGAGCTGCGGGCGATCCTCGTGGCCACCGGGGCATCGGACGGCAAGATGGAGGAGGGCTCGCTGCGCGTCGACGCCAACGTCTCGGTCCGCCCCGTCGGGTCGACCGCCTTCGGAACCCGTTGCGAGGTCAAGAACATGAACTCGCTGCGCTCCCTCGGCCGGGCCATCGACTACGAGGTCGCCCGGCAGGTGCGGCTGGTGGAGGGCGGCGGCGAGGTGGTCCAGGAGACCCGCCACTGGAACGAGGCCGAGGGCCACACATCCTCGATGCGGTCCAAGGAGGAGGCCTTCGACTACCGCTACTTCCCCGAACCAGACCTCGTGCCGGTGGTGCCGGATCCCGCCTGGGTCGACGGGATCCGTGCGGCCCTGCCGGCGATGCCTGCCGAGCTGCGCCGGGGCGTGGCGCATGCCGCAGGCATGGCGCCGGAGTCCGATGCCGTCGTCACCGTCGTCCGCCTCGGCCTCGAGCCGTTCGTCACGGCGACGGTCGCTGCCGGCGCCGACGCCGGCCTGGCGGTGCGCCGGCTCGCCAACGAGGTCGCCTCGGAGATCGGCTCGCTCGCCAACCTCGGCCCCGAGCAGTTCGTCACGCTGTTGCGGATGGAATCGGCCGGCGACCTGACGACCGCCCAGGCCCGGACCGTGCTGAAGGACATGCTGACCGGTGGCGGCGACCCAGCAGGGATCGCCGCCGCCCACGGTTTCGAGGCTCTCGGCGGCGACGCCCTCGAAGCGGCCCTCGACGAGGTGGTAGCCGACAACGCCGACGCCTGGGCCCGCTACGTCGCCGGCGAGGACAAGCTGCAGGGGCTGTTCATCGGTCGGCTCAGGGGGGCCACTGCCGGCAAGGCCGACCTCGCAGCGGCGGCAGCCATCCTGCGGGCGCGCCGTGCCGCCGGCTGTTAGCCCCGATCGCAGGATCGCTGGGGCCGATGTGGCGTTCCCCGGTGGTTCGCGTTTGGGGGCCGTCACACCACGTCGATCCCCCGGCGGGCGCCTGAGCACGGCGGGACGCCCAGTCGGATGGGACGTGTAGGTCCATACCGGAACCGAAGGCTGGCTCGGACTCGTTGTTCGGGCAGTTGTCCGCGATTATCGCGGTCAACTGCCCGAACAACGCGATGGCCATGGCCCCGTTGCCGACCCTGCCGGTCCCTCTGGATCTTCCGTCCTCCCGGCCCTTTCACATCATCACCGGTAGCGACATCTCTCCGAGCGCGAGCTCGACCACAACCCGTCACCCACCCGGGCTGAGCGGCTGCTGTTCGAGGTGAAGTTGGGGTTAGCCGGAGCCGCCGAGGCTCTGCAGCGCCGCCCGCATCCGCTCGAGGTTCTCCTCCAGGGCGGTGAGCAGCATCCGCAGGCTCTCCCGTCGCGCCTGGCTCCCCAGGCGGAGCGCGGCGAGCTGGGGCAGCAGCCGCCCGGCGGCGGCGGCGCGGGGCTCGAGCTCGGCGAGGCGCGCCTCGGCCCACTGGGCCCGGGCCAGGGCCTCCAACGCGACGTTCTGGGCCGTGGCGGCGGGCAGGACCGGGGGGTCGCCGACCAG
>JAJZJY010000354.1 GCA_021809885.1 Actinomycetes bacterium | reverse complement strand
TACCTTCACCCAAGGGGTGAACAGATCCTATCACACCGCGCCACGACTGTGGTGCACCTGGACGTCGTGGCTCGCCGCCGCCCGGTGCGTCGGTCGTCCTGGCCAGATACGACCGGCGTCCAGAGTCACGTTCCGGCTGGCCACTGCCCGCCGGCGGTGGCACCACCACCTCCACATCCGGCGGTCCGTCGGTAGGGAGCGACCCCGTGGGACCTCTTATCCTGTTGTAGCTCCGGGCCCGGTTACACGGGCGACTGGTTCCGGGCGTTGCATGACATCGCCGCCCTGCTCAAGGCCTGGACCGCTGACCTCGGCTGCGGCGCGACCCACACCGACCCGCCGGCCGCAGTGCGGGCCGTCGACCGGGCCGGCTGGGAACGGTTCGTGACCACCAACGTCGCCCGGCGCCGCGACGCCGAGATCACCCACGCCGCCCAATAGCGTGGACCTCCCGCCGGTGACCGTACAGAGGTCGCAGGTCGCGGCCTCCAGCGAGGAGGTCACCGTGGCCCTAGAGACCACCGCCACCGACCACACGGCCCGCTCATCCACCGGGCGGCCGCCGTCGACCGGCGGTGCTGCGGCCCGCCACCACATCGACTGCGCCGCCGCCGGTCTGCGCCGCGCCGCTACCGCCGCCGGAGTCGCCCTTCCGGTCGACTACAGCCAGGCCGTCGCCGCCGACGGCCTGGCCCGCAGCAGCGAGCTCGGCGTTCAGCCGCCACGGCCGAGCGACGGACCGGCCGGTCGACATGTTTCGCGGGCGGGTGGTACTGCCCGTCAGGGACGGCGACGGAGCCGTGTGTGGTCTGGTAGGGCGAAGCGTGAACGGCAGCGGACCCAAGTACCTCAATTCGCCGCGTACCGATATCTACGACAAGTCCGTCCACCTCTACAGACCGTTGCGAGCCCGAGGGGTGCCTGCGGCCCACGCCGTTGTCGTCGAAGGCACGATCGACACGCTCGCGCTCGCTGCCGCAGCCATCGCTACAGGAGCTACCTCCCGGATCTGCCCACTGACCCAGTCCGGCCGGGAGCTGTCCCCCCGACAGGTCAGCGAGATCGTCCGCCAACATCGCGGACGGCCCGTTCTCATGCTCGACGGCGACGCCGCCGGCGCAGAAGCCACTACCCGGCTCACCCGGGCCTTCACATTCGCCGGACGCCCACCCATACAGGTGGACCTCCCAGCAGGCGAGGACCCCGCGTCGTGGTTGCGCCAGGGGCACCCCAGCAGCCTCAGGCAACTCGTTCAACACCTGGGCCCGTTGCTTACACGCCACCCTCGCGCCATGCGCCGCTCGCCGAGCCCGTCGGAGCACCCACCGCCGTTACGACACCCGCCACGCAGGACCCGCTACCGGCGGAGCGTCCGATCTGGCGCCCGCCTGCGACGACAGGCGTCAGTCCTGATGTGGCGCGGATCGACGGGTCGGCGTGCTGACCGACCGCCACCGACGGTGGCGATGAGCAGTCGGACGGCCTTCGCCGGTCGCAGTGGGTCTCGGCGAGGAGGCTGGCGCCCATCACGCCAGTCGGGGCGTCCTCGGTCGGGGCTGTTCCTGGCCGGGGTGCGGCTCGAGTTGGCTGTGCGGGTTGCGTGGCGTGTCACGATGCCGCTGTTGTCGTTCCTGGGGATGGGGTGAGGTGTTTGGTGATGAGTTTCCAGGTGCGTCCGGTGTTGTTGGTGGTCCAGATGCCTTGGCCGGGGACGAGGAGCCAGGTGTCTGGGCCGGTCAACTGGTCGATGCCGTAGATGAGCACGCCACCGATGGGTGCAGCTGGCGCGGTGAGGGCTGTGGCTCCTGGGGTGAGGGTCTCGATCCCGTCGTCCCAGATGTTGGTGATGAAGTACAAGGCGTTGCCGTCGGGTGAGACCGCGAGGGGCGCCCAGCTGGGCTGGGCGCCCATACCGGTGTAGGTCTGGCGGAACGTGGCCCACGACCGCCAGCGGCGACCGGCGTCGCTGGAGCGGTAGATGGTGGCGGTGTTGGCGAGCTTGCCGGTGCGGGAGAAGTTGTTGAGACCGCAGCCGGCGAACAGGACGCGGGGTGAGGCGACGATGACCGGACCGTCACAGGGGGCTGTCAGCTTGGCCCAGCTGGTCCCGCTGTCGGTCGAGCGCCAAGTGGCGTTCACCTTTCGGGTCGTGCCTGTCACGGTCGTTGTGCCCGTCACGGTGACCGTTGAGCCGAGGGGTGGCCCGTCGAGCTCCGTACCGGGGGTGGGGTGGCGGGTCCAGCGGTCCGTGCCGGCGGTGGTGACGGCGATGCTCTGCCCGCCAGCCGACACGCTGAGCACCCACACCCGGTCGCCGCCGGCGATCACCGATGTCGGTCGGGATCCGGCGGGGCCGTAGCGGGCAGGAGGGACCAGGGTCCAGGTCTGCCCCCCGTCGCCGGTGTGATACAGGCCGCTGCTGTCCTCGAAGTAGCCGCTCGTGGTGCTGGTGAAGGCGATCATCCCACCGCCGGGCAGCGCCGGGTTCGGCGACAAGCCCGACCCTTGGTCGATCGACACGACCGGTGCACCGCTCAGCCGCCATGTCCGGGCCCCGTCATCGGTGACCGCCAACCGCAGCACCCCACGTGCCGACCGTCCGCTGGCGGGGGAGACGGTGGCGGACGAGGCCACCAGCCCGACGCCGACCTGCGGGTTGAACATCTGCATCGCCACCAGCTTCCGGACCGGCACCAGCCGGCCCGGCCCGCCAGCGTGGGGTGGGCCGGTCACCGATACCGACGCCGGCGACCCCCCGGAGGTGACCGCCACCACGACCGCGATCAGCGCCACGAAAACTGACAGGCCCCCGGTCACCATCCCCTGTCGCCGACGGCGCCGCCGGCGCGCCGCGCGGCGGCGCAGCTCGCCGACCCGGCCCAGCGCGTCAGCGACCTCGTCGTGGCCCAGCGGGTCGAACACGCCCACCTTCACACCACCTCCCTCGTGATACTCGAACGCAACTCACGGCGAGCCCGTTTCAGGTGCGTCCGGACCGTCTCCAGCGACACCTCGAGCGCCTCGGCCACCTCCGCCTCGCTGCATCCCACCAGATAGCGCAACGCCACCACCTGACGTTGCCGGGCAGGCAAACGACGCAACAATCCCTCCACGTCGACCCGCTCAATCACCTCGAACTCGAAGCGCACCACGCCCGCCGCTACAAGCGGCACCCGCCGACGGCGGAGCAGATCGACCGCCAGATTGGAAACAACCACCACCACCCACCGCTCCGCATACCCCTGCACCCGCCCCCAGCGCACCAACGCCCGCACCACCGCCTCGGACGCCACATCCTCCGCCGCCCCCGCCCCGACCACCCCCGCAGCAGCACGCCGAGCCCGCGCATACAACTGCGCTACCCGCACATCATCCGGGTCGGCAACACCGCTCACACCCCAACGTAACGATCGAACCCCCCAGGGGGGGGGACAAGCCCGGCCACCCATCAGCACTGCTCCCCGACCCCGATCCGATCGCCCCATCTGGGTGCCGAAGCCCGCCACGATGGCCTGGCTCCGGGTGAGCCCTATCGACGGATCGGGCGTCGCCCTCACGGAGCACTCCTTCGGACGAGGCACGCCGAACGCGCGCTCCGAACCGCAGTGCAGGAGAGCCGGGGGTGACGCGCTCATAACGACGCCTGCCGACGACTCGACGCGTCCGCGCCATGGTCGCGGAACCGGCGTCAGGCGTGGCCGGCCGCCAACCCGGTGGCTCCCGCCTTGCCTTGCCCCCCTTCCTCAGCGCCCTCGGAGGCCAGACGAACCTGCACCCCGGGCCTCCCGCAGGCCAACAGCGAACCCCGCCCACCAACCACCCGCGCGGTATCGCGCGGAGGACGCCGCTCAAAGAGGCCTCCCGGACAAGCCGGAAACGACCCCTGACCAGCACTTTACCGAGAGCGAGCGACGGGAATCGAACCCGCGTTCTCAGCTTGGGAAGTCGTTTCGGCCACTATTGACGACCTGCGCCGATGACGCAAAAGGCGGCGTGACCAGGTCTTTCACGTCCGAGCTGTACCAGCTCATCCTGCCCTTTCCCGCACCGTTCGCGCACGGATCGCGCACGAAATCCACGAGAAGGAAGGTCTCGCCGCCTGCCGGCCTCCAGTCCGTCTCAGGGACCCCGTTACCGTGTGTGAGCCGAACTCGGTGAAGTTGCTCGGTTCCATCCTCGGAGCGCCGCATGACTGATCAAAACCTCGTCCTCCCCGACCCCCGGCTCCTCGCCAGGATCGAGGAGGAGGTCTGGACCGACGGGGGCGTCGCCCCGCCCGACGCGTCCGCAGTCGTGCGTGGAGCGCCGATCAATGGCGACAAGTTCTTTGCCCACGCCCTCCGCCAGGCCCGGGAGTACAGCCTCCGAGGCGCCAACATGGCGTCGCTCAGCGTCGACCTGGTGCTACCCGGCTGGCCCCTCGAGAAGATCCTGGCCGAGCAGCTCGCCACCTACACCCGGTATGCGGCCTGCCCGGTCAGCGACCTTCGCCAAGCCGGGTTCGAGGTGCTTGCCACGGGCCGATGGCCCCACGCGGACGTGGTCCTCCCGTCGCTCACTATCGTGGAGGCAGAACGGCTGAGCGAGCTGTTCGCCGACCACGAGGACCGCAACCCATACAAGCAGAGGAGGTGAGCGTGGCCATCGAACTCGACATCCCCTGCGACGTCCAGGGCCGAGACCAAGACGGACACCTGTGGGCCTTCCTCGACGAAGCCACCCATCCTGACGAAGTAGCCAAAGGCCACCTCGTCGTCACCGGCGACGAGACGGACCCGGTCGTGGCTCGCGTTGTGGGCCTCCTCGACCGGCCCGGCGGCGTGAAGGTCGTCATGGAACTCGTCGGTGACGCCGGCGAGCTGCTCGAGGCACTGACCCGAGCCCGGGTCGTCGCCGCCTGACGGCGTCGTTCGGCGGCCCCCCGGCCTGCTCGTCGCTGCCCCTCGGACGCTCTGGGTGGTGGGCACAGTCAACGTGGCCTACCGAACGCCGATTGGCGCCCGCCTCGGAGGCTGGCGGGTGGGGTAGCACCAGCGCAGATCCCCACGTTCGGCGTGGTTGCCAGCGAGTACCTCGGTGCTTGCCGCTGCAAGCACCGGGGGCGGGCCCGTTCGCATTTGGGGATCGGTCTACGGCAGGGAGGTGGCAGGCTGTCGCAGTGGGCGCTGAGGACATACCTCGATCGGTCACTCGGGTCAAGAATGGCCGTGCCTGGCGTATCGGCACCGCTGTCGAGGTGGCGTGGATCGGCGACGGCACCTCGGTGACCAAGGCCATCACCGCTGCGATCCCGCCGGTCTTCGACGCCTACGCCACCGTGGAGCTCCCCGAGGCCATCGGAGCGTGGCCCGATGGTGCCCAGCACCGCCACGACGAGGCCCTATTGGCGCTGTTGAGCCGGCACGCGGCGCCTCAGCCGTGGTGGCTCGGTTACCTTGACACCGGTGCCGATGACATCGTCATCCCCGACGCGCCGCCGGTG
>JAJZJY010000353.1 GCA_021809885.1 Actinomycetes bacterium | reverse complement strand
CGAGCTGGAGCCGTTGCCCCCGGAGCCAAACGGGTCGGGCGTGGTCGACGGCGGCGTCGACGGCCGCTGCGGTGAGCCCGACTTGTGGCCCGGGCGGGCGGCGCTCCAGGAGGCGAGGTGCTCCACGGTGAGCGCTACCGCCGGAGCGCCGTGTGCCTGGCCGGCGGCTGGCCGTCCGGTGGCGGTGACGAGCCAGCTGCCGCGGGGGCCGCTGCCGTCCTCGGCGTACACGGCGAAGCGCTCGGTGACACGGGCGCCGGCGCGCACGGTCCCGAGCCGCCAGGTGAGGACCGTGAACGCCTGCCGGCGCCCGGCGTCGGGGCGGGGCTGGATGGTGGGCACAGGGGGAACAGGGGTGGTGGACGCCGGAGAGGTGGACGCCGGAGACGTGGACGCCGGCTGGGTGCCGGACGTCGAAGGGACCGACGTCGAAGGGACCGACGTCGAAGGGACCGACGTCGAAGGGACCGACGCCGGCGGGATGGCGGTCGCCAGGACGAGGGTCGGGGCGGCCGGGGCGTCGAGCATCGGGACCTTCGGGTGGCCGGGCAGGGTCGGCAACGTGGCGTGGGTGACGGCGGGCGCCTCGCAGGCGACTGCGGGCGGGCAGTGGCCGACCCCGACGCCGGCCGGCAGGTAGGCGCGCACGACCACGCCGGTCGTCGCCTGCCTCGGGTTGCCGGTGACGACGACGGTCTCCACGCCGGCGTGGCGCGAGGTGCTCACGGCGAGCGGAACGACGTGGGCAACGGCGCTGGCCGTCGCCACGCCTTGCAGCTCCGCCGCTTGGGGCCCGGCGGCGGCCGCCGCCCTCGCGCCGACTGGGGCCGCCGCCTCGGAGACGGCGACGAACGACGACCACACCTCACCGGCCCGACCGGTGAGGTGGACGGTGAAGTCGAGGACCACACCTTTCTGGCCGGCCGGGAGGCCGGACCATACGAGCTCGGTGGCGCCCCCGCCCTGGAGCACGACGTGGGGGGCGGACACCGCCAGGACCTGGTCGCCGCTGCGCAGGGTGACGGAGTGGGGGACGTAGGCGACGCCGCCGGGGAGCTCCGCGCCCACCGCGAGCCGGCCGAGGGGCACGGTCGCCCCGCTGTCACGGATGGTCACCGACACGCGGGCGTCGCGGCCGAGGACGGACGGCCCGAGGGCGAGGTGGGCAGCCAGGGCGGTCAGCGACGGCGCAGGCTGGCCCTCGGCAAGCGCGGCTGTGCCGGTCAGGGCGGCGCCGGTGAGGGCGCAGGCCCCGCATAGGCGGATGAGTTTGCGGCTGTGAGCGTGCATGGGCTCCTCCCGTCCGCATATCGGCAGCCCATCCCGGGACCTGAAGGCTCGCCTCGGGTACACTCCCGGCGGACGTGAAGCCGGTCCCGTGAGGCCGGCACGACCGGAGGACGAATGCCCGGAACCGAACGTGTTGCTGCGCCCCCGGACGGGGGCGCTTTCGTGCCCCGGACCACCGTGATGGAGCCCGCCGACCTGCAGCGGGCGGCGTGGCGGATGGCGCACGAGATCCTCGAGCGCAACCGCGGCACCGGCGGACTCGTCGTGATCGGGCTGCAGAAGGGCGGGGTGTGGGTCGCGGAGCGCCTGGCCGGCATCGTGGCGGAGGTGGCCGGCGAACCGGTGCCGTGCGGGACCCTCGACGTGACCCTCTACCGTGACGACATCGGGCTGCGGCCCGTGCTTGCCGAGGCGGCCACGGAGATCCCCGTCGACCTGGAGGGCCGGACGGTCGTCCTCGTCGACGACGTGCTGTACACGGGCCGGACGGTGCGGGCAGCCCTGAACGCCCTGGCCGACCACGGCCGGGCACGGGCGGTGCAGCTGGCCGTGGTGGTGGACCGCGGCCACCGGGAGCTCCCGATCCGCCCGGATTACGTAGGGAAAAACCTCCCGACTCGCCGGCACGAGCTCGTGGCCGTCAACGAGGGCGGGGTCGTCATCGGGGACATGGCCCCGTGACGGCGCACCTGTTGTCCATAGCCGACCTGGGAGTCGACGGCATCGGCAAGGTCCTCCGCCTGGCCGACCGCTTCGTCGAGGTCAACGCCCGCCCGATCCCGAAGGTGCCCGCCCTGCGAGGCAAGACGGTGGCCTCCCTGTTCTTCGAGGACTCGACGCGCACACGCCTGTCGTTCGAGACGGCGGCCCGGCGGCTGTCGGCCGACGTGCTCACCTTCTCTGCAGGCAGCTCGTCCCTCAACAAGGGGGAATCCCTCCGCGACACCGTCGAGACCGTCGAGGCCATGGGCGTGGACGCTCTCGTCGTGCGCCACAGGAGCTCCGGCGTGCCGTGGCAGGTCGCACGCTGGGCCCGGCGCGCCGCCGTGGTCAACGGGGGCGACGGTTGGCACGAGCACCCGACTCAGGCGCTGCTGGACTGCTACACGATCAGGGCCGAACGCCGCGCCCGCAACCTCGGCGAGGGCCTCGGCGGGTTGCACGTCGGCATCGTCGGCGACATCCGCCACAGCCGGGTGGCCCGCTCCGACGTGCTTGCGTTCGGCGCGCTCGGCGCCCGGGTCACGCTCGCGGCACCGCCGACCCTCCTGCCCCCGTCGCTCGAGGGATGGGACGTCGAGGTGAGCCACGACCTCGACGGCCTGCTCGGCAAGCTCGACGTCGTGTACCTCCTGCGGCTCCAGAGCGAGCGCATGACCGAGGCGCTGCTGCCGTCGCTGCGCGAGTACACCGCCACCTACGGCCTGACCGCCCAACGGGCCGAGCGCCTCGGTCCCGACACCCTCGTGATGCACCCCGGGCCGGTCAACCGGGGTGTCGAGGTCGCCTCCGACGTCGCCGACCGCTCCGTGATCACCCACCAGGTGGCCAACGGGGTGGCGGTGCGCATGGCGGTACTGTTCCTGCTGCTGGGGATGGTCGATGGCTGAGACCCTGGTGCTGCGTGGGGGGCGGATCGTCGACGTGAACGGCACGCGCCCGGCCGATGTGATCGTGGCCGGCGGGATCGTCACCGCAGTCGGCGCCGACCTCGAGGCACCGGCTGGTGCCACGGCCCTCGACGCCACCGGCTGCGTCGTCGCCCCCGGTCTGGTCGACCTGCACACCCACCTGCGGGAGCCGGGGCGGGAGGAGGCCGAGACCGTCGAGACCGGCGCCCGCGCCGCCGCCCTCGGCGGGTACACGGCCGTCGTCGCCATGCCCAACACAGAGCCGGCGGTGGACAGCGCCGCTGTCGTCGCCCAGGTCCAGGACCTGGGCAGGCGAGCCGCCGTCGAGGTCGCCGTCGCCGGCGCCATCACCGTCGGCCGGCGCGGCGAGCGGCTCACCCCGATGGCGGAGATGGCGGCGCTCGGTGTGCACCTCTTCACCGACGACGGTGCCGGCGTCCAGGACGCCGGTCTCATGCGCCGCGCCCTCGAGTACGCCTCGGGCCTCGGCGTCGTCCTCGCCCAGCACTGCGAGGACAATGCCCTTGCAGCAGGCGGCCAGATGCACGAGGGGGCCTGGGCGAGCCGGCTCGGGATCCCCGGCCAGCCCGCCGAGGCGGAGGAGCTGATGGTGGCGCGCGACATCGCCCTCTGCCGCCTGACCGGTGCACCCGTGCACTTCCTGCACCTGTCCACGGCCGGGTCGGTCGCGCTCGTGCGGGCCGCCAAGGCCGCCGGCCTGCCCGTCACGGCCGAAGCCGCACCCCACCACTTCACGCTCACCGACGAGTCGGTGGCCTCCTACGACCCGGTGTTCAAGGTGAACCCCCCGCTGCGGGGCGCCACCGACGTCGAGGCCGTGCGGGCGGGGCTCGCCGACGGCACACTCGACGCCATCGCCACCGACCACGCCCCCCACCCGCCGGAGGCCAAGGAGCTGCCCTTCGACCAGGCGCCTCCCGGGATGCTGGGCCTCGAGACGGCCCTCGCCCTCGCCCTCTCGGAGCTGGCCCTGCCGGTCGAGGCGGTCCTCGCGCTGCTGTCGTGGCGGCCGGCGCGCATCGCCGGCCTGGGCGCGACCCAGGGGGGCCCGGTCGCGGCGGGGCGCCCGGCCAACCTCTGCGTGATCGACCCGGAGGCCCGCTGGGTGGTGGACCCCGCCCGCATGGCAAGCCGAAGCCGCAACACGCCATACGCCGGCCGGGAGCTGACAGGCCGCGTCCGCCACACGGTGGCCGCCGGCGTCGCCGTCGTCGTCGACGGGGAGGCGCGGCGGTGAGGCCGGAGGCGCTTCTCGTCCTGGCCGACGGGACCGAGCTCGAGGGTGAGGCGGTGGGCGTGTGGGGCGACTCGCCGGCGACGGGGGAGGTGGTCTTCAACACAGCCCTGACCGGCTACCAGGAGATCCTCACCGACCCGTCGTACGTCGGGCAGGTGGTGTGCTTCACCTACCCCCACATAGGCAACTACGGCGTGACCGACGAGGACCTGGAGAGCCGGGCGCCGGCCGCCGCCGGTGTCGTGCTCCGTGAGCTCACCCGCCGTCCGAGCAGCTGGCGGTCGACCGGGTCGCTGGCCGACTTCCTCGCCGCCCGCGGCCTGCCCGGCATCGCCGGCGTCGATACCCGCCGCCTCACACGCCACCTGCGGGACCGGGGTGCGCTGCCGGCGGCGTTCGGTCCGGTGTCCCTCGGCGAGGACACCATCCGCGCCGCTGCCGCCACGGCTGTCGGCACCGACGGGCGCGACCTCGTGCGCCAGGTGACCACGAGCCAGCCGTACCGCTACGGCGACGGTCCCAGGCAGGTCGTCGCCTACGACTTCGGCATCAAGGCAACGATCCTGCGCCACCTGGCACGCGTTGCCACCGTCGAGGTCGTCCCCGCGACGACGCCCGCCGCCGAGGTCCTCGCCCGCCGGCCCGACGGGGTCTTCCTCTCCAACGGGCCCGGCGACCCGGCAGCGCTCGGATGGGCGGTCGACACCGTCCGCCAGCTCGTGGATGCCGTCCCCGTCTTCGGGATCTGCCTCGGCCACCAACTGCTCGGCACCGCCCTCGGCGGGAGGACGTTCAAGCTCGGCTTCGGCCACCACGGCGCCAACCACCCCGTGAAGCGCCTCGCGACCGGCCAGATCGAGATCACCAGCCAGAACCACAACTACGCCGTGACCGACGTCGCTGGCGCTCAGGTCACCCACGTCAACCTGAACGACGGAGTCGTCGAGGGTCTCGCCACCCCGGCGCTGCGCGCCTTCAGCGTCCAGTACCACCCCGAGGCGGGGCCCGGGCCTCACGACGCCGGCTACCTCTTCGACGAGTTCGACGCGCTGATGGAGGGCGCCCGCTGATGCCGCGCCGCGACGACCTGCGCACCATCCTCGTGATCGGCTCCGGGCCGATAGTCATCGGCCAGGCCTGCGAGTTCGACTACTCGGGGACCCAGGCGTGCCGGGTGCTGCGCGCCGAGGGGTACCGGGTGGTGCTCGCCAACTCCAACCCGGCGACGATCATGACCGATCCCGAGCTCGCCGACCGCACCTACCTGGAGCCGCTCACCGCCGAGGTGCTCGAGGCGATCATCGCCCGGGAGCGCCCCGACGCCGTG
>JAJZJY010000352.1 GCA_021809885.1 Actinomycetes bacterium | reverse complement strand
CGATGATCGCAAACAAGGGTGAGGCCACCCCCGAACTGATCGTCGCCGACCTGGCCGCCTGGCGGTGCTGGCTGGCCGACCACGCCACGGCATCCGATGGCGTCTGGCTGGTTCTGGCCAAGAAGGGCACCACGCAGCCGACCTCCCTCACCTACGACGAGGCGCTTGAAGAGGCCCTTTGCCACGGCTGGGTCGACGGACAGCTCGCCGGGGGCCGCGAGGGCACCTTCCGACGACGGTTCACCCCTCGCCGCGCCCGCAGCACCTGGTCCAAACGCAACATCGGGATCATCGAGCGGCTGGTCGCCGAGGGCCGGATGCGCCCGTGCGGGCTGGCGGCGGTGGAACGAGCGCAGGCCGACGGAACCTGGGACGCCGCCTACGCCGGGGCGGCAACCATACAGACGCCTGACGACCTCCAGGCGGTGCTCGGAGCCAACCGCGCCGCGGCAGAGGTGTTTGCTCAGCTCGACGGCGCCAATCGGTACGCCGTGCTCTACCGCATCACCACCGCCCGGCGCCCCGACACCCGTGCTCGGCGGATCGAACAGCTCGTGGACATGCTCGCTCAGGGAAAGATGATCCACCCGAACCGAAAACGAACGTGACTGTCATGCGATGCTGACGCGCATCAACCGCCTCGCGCCTGTGCCTCCTTGGCGACGTTCGACCGACCGGGTAGCTCTGTGATGGTCGCCGATGGATGCTGAGCAGCAACCGATGCGAGCGCCGGCGAGGCCGCGGTGGCCGTGAGCATGGTGGCGTCGATAGCTCGGTGAACTGCCCCACTCCGGGGTCTTCGTTGACGAACTGCAGCCGCTCATAGGCGGTCGGGGAGAACCGACGGCAGGTGATGGCCCGCAGGGCAGAACACCCCCATCGCGACCCAACTCGATTAGGGCAGCCGCTGCGGTGCCCATGGGTGCCCTCTATGGCGTATCTCGCGCGCTGGCCGCCCCGCAGGGGTGGGCCTTGCGGGACGCTCGAGTCCGTGGCGCTTCAGCCGGCCCTGACGACGACGCGTGTTTCGGCGCGTGCCCGGTCCCGCTCGTGCTGGATCGCCCGGTAAACGGTGGAAGGCGCCACGCCGAACAGTTTCGCAACCTCCGCGGTGCTGTACTCGCCGGCACTGATCAGAGACACGAGTGGTGCGCTTCCTGGCGGCGGCTGAGCTTGGGCTGCTTGCCGCGCAGGTGCCCCTTGGCCTTGGCCACCTTCATGCCCTCCCGGGTGCGCAACCGGATCAGGTCGGCCTCGAACTCGGCGACCATCGCCAGCACGTTGAACAACAGCCGTCCGACCGCGTCGGTGGGGTCGTAGACCGACCCGCCGAGGCTGAGGCGCACCGATCGGGCGGTGAGCTCATCGGCGATCGCTCGGGCATCGGGGAGGGACCGGGCGAGGCGGTCGAGCTTGGTCGCCACGAGGGTGTCGCCGGCGCGGCAGGCGGCCAACGCCTCCCCCCAGCCCGGGCCGGTCCCGGTCGGTGCCGGTGAGGCCGTGGTCGGCGTAGATCCGTTCGACGGTCACGCCCAGTGCGACGAGCCTGTCGGGCTGTGCGGTGAGGTCTTGTGCGTCGGTGGGGCATAGTGCGTAGCCGACGGGCAGTGCGCTCATGGCGCACCTCCTTGCGTGGGCCGGTCCGGAGCTGCTCCCCGGCCACCGGCGCGACCGCAGTCGCTCAACCAAGTCTCCACACCGAGATCAACATCACCGCAGCCGGATCCTCCTGCGGACGGGGTGTTACCCGAGCGCGCCGACGTCGACGCCGAGCTCGGCGCGGAGGCTCGCCTGTCCTGCATCGGTGACGCGGACCACCCGTCGCTCGGCGCGCACCAGCCAGCCGAGGTCGACGAACCGCTCGAGCAGCCGGGCGCCGAGGGCTCCGCCGAGATGGGGGCGTTGTTCGCTCCAGTCCAGGCAGTAGCGGACGAGCGGGCGCTTTCCGGATCCGTCGAGGTCGACCCCGAGGCACCCGAGGCGCTCACGTCCGTGGTCGGTGAGCAGGTAGCGCCGGGCTCGGCCGGCGCCGAGCACCGGGTCCGGTCCGGCCTGGGGCTCGGGTTCGGGGCGGAGCACGCTGTCGGCGACGAGCGCGTCCATGACGGCCACGCCCAGACGCCCGGCGAGATGGTCGTAGCAGGTGCGGGCCCGCCGGATCGCCTGGGCGTGGGTGCCGGCGCGAAGGGAGCGGACCGGCCTGGTGGGGGCGAGGCGGGCAAGGGCTTCGACCGCGTCGGCGACCTGCGGGCCGGCCAGGCGGTAGTAGCGGTTGCGCCCCGAGGGCTCGACGCTAACCAAGGCACCCTCGACGAGGCGGGCGAGGTGCCCCGAGAGCGTGGAGGGGGCGACCCCGGCCTCGGCAGCCAGGGTGGATGCTGCCAGGGCCCGCCCGTCGGCGAGGGCCACGAGCACCGCGGCCCGGGCCGGCTCGCCCATCAAGGCGGCCACCGTGGCGATGTCGGCGTCCCCGCGCACGCCCACCAGTCTAGCGAAGGACGCTTCGGGGCAGACCGAAGGGTTCAGCCATCAGAGTGGGAGGGTGGCCGCAGACGAGATCGGAAGCGAGGTTCCTCCGGCCGGCCAGCCGGGGGGCGGCGGGGCCGAGAGATCAGGCCGGCGCGGCTCTGCGTGGCCGCTGGCGGCCATCTGCGTCGGCTACTTCATGGTGATCCTCGACACCATGGTGGTCAACGTCGCCCTGCCGGCGCTGTCGGCGAGCTTGCACACGACGACCACGGGCTTGCAGTGGGTGGTCGACGCCTACAGCCTGGTCTTCGCCGGCCTGCTGCTCTCGGCCGGCGCCCTGAGGGACCGCCGCGGCGCCAAGGCGGTCTTCGAGGGCGGCATCGCGCTGCTCGCGCTGGCGTCGCTCGCCTGCGGACTGGCGCCTTCAACCGGGTCGCTGATCGCGGGAAGGACCGTCCTGGACCGCAGCGGTTCAGGTGACCTGGGTGGCGGCTGCCGGGCGGACGGCGTCGCGCAGGGCCCGCAGTCCGGTGGTGAGCCCGTCGAGCTGTTCGGCGCTCAGGGGGTCGATCAACCACCGTTGGATGGTGTCGAGCAGCGGTGGGATGTCGGCGCAGAGAACCTGGTAGCCGTCCTCGGTGAGCACCGTCCACCAGCTGCGTCGATCGGCTGAGCACAGCTGGCGAGCGACAAGACCCCGGCGCTCCAGGCGGTCGACGATGCGGGTGATCCCACTGGTCGACAGGGCCGTCTGGGCGGCGAGTTCGCTCATGCGCAGCCGGCGCTCGGGTGAGCGGGCCAGGCGTATGAGGGTGTCGAAGTCGGTGCCGGCGAGGCCGTGGACGGCGTGCACCTCGCCCATGCGGGCTACTAGGCCGCCGTGCGCTTCGAGCAGCAGCCCGACGGCGGTCAGGCGGGGATCGTCGAAGGAGATGTCGGCCACGCCGACAGGCTAGCAGGTACTTGACATGGGGACTATCCGCATAGCAAGATAGGTGTTTGTAGCAACAGAAGTCCTCACGACAAGGAACCTGGAGGTTCGTATGACCAAGGTCGCAGTGATCTACTACAGCGCGACTGGGACGGTTCATGCCCTGGCCGAGGCCGTGGCCGAAGGAGCCGGGCAAGCCGGGGCCGAGGTCCGCTTGCGTCGGACCGCCGAGTTGGCACCCCGGGCGGCCATCGAGTCCAACCCCGCCTGGGCAGCGCACGCCGATACCGTGGCCGCCGGGGTCGCCGAAGCGAGCATGGACGACCTGGCCTGGGCCGACGCCTACGCCTTTGGGACCCCCACGCGCTTTGGAGGCCCGGCTGGACAGCTCAAGCAGTTCTTGGACCAGGCGGGGGGCCTGTGGATGCGAGGGGTCCTGGCCGACAAGGCGGTCACTTCGTTCACCTCGGCTGTCAACCGCCACGGCGGCAACGAGGCCACGTTGTTGTCGCTCAACAACGTCTTCTACCACTGGGGGGCGATCATCGTCCCGGTCGGCTACACCGACCCGCTCCTCTACCGAGCGGGCGGCAACCCCTACGGCACCTCCTTCGCCACCGGACCCGGCGGAGATCGCCCCGACGCTGCTGCCCTCGACGCCGCCCGCTACCAGGGCCGGCGCCTGGCCGAGGTAGCGGGCAGGCTCATCCTCGGTCGCTCCGGGCAGCGCGACCTCGTCGGGGCGGAGGTCTGAGATGGCCACCCGGATCGGAAGTGGTGTGCGCCAGGTCGGCGGGGTAGCGGTCGACCTGGGCAGGCGCTACCAGGCCAAGCGCGACACCCTCGAACCGATCCTTCGGGCGGTGCTCGACGTCGTCGCACTGGCGGCGGTGATCATCCGGACGGGCCGCGCTTCGGGCGCCCGCTCCTCCTGCACGGATGCTCACCGGGCGCCGAGCACCGCCTCATCGCCCGGCTCCAGCGAAGCAGTGGCGCCGATGGCGATGGCGCGATGAGCGCCTTCTCCGAGGTCGAGCTCGCCTACCTCGCCGAGCGCAGACTGGGCCGCCTCGCCACCATCGGGCGCAACGGGCTGCCGCACGTGGTGCCCCTCGGCTGGTCCTACAACCCGATCCTCGACACCATCGACGTCTCCGGGCGCGACTTCGCCGCGACCGCCAAGTTCCACAACGTCAAGGCCAACCCGAACGTCGCCCTGGTCGTCGACGAGGTGCTGCCGCCGTGGCGTCCCCGTGCGGTGATGGTCCGCGGGCACGCCGAGGCACTCGAGGACGCCACCGACCCCGAAGGCAACCCCACCGGGCCGATCATCCGCACCACCCCGACCCAGGTCATCAGCTGGGGTCTCGACACGCCCGCCTGAGCGGTCGATCCCGCTCCCCGCCGCCGACCTGGCCCCGCCACGCGTTCAGTCCAGGCAGGAGCGACACCCGTGTCCGTCTCGATCACCGACCGGCCAAGCACTACACGACAACCTGCGGCTGGGATGATTGGCCGTAGCCCCGGCTGCTGCTTTCGCTGCGGTCGTGCTGTGGGCCGCCGCTACCCAGGCGGCCGGCGCTACCGACACCTGGGCTGGCCAACGCCACCGGCAAGTCCGTCACCCTCCACCCGGTTCTCACCGAGCGTCTGGCCAAGGCGGCTGGACTGTTCGACACCGCAGCGTCGGCCATCGATACCGAGGCCGCCCCACCGCGGCGAAGAAGCTGCGCGGAGAGCTGGCGGCCGCCAGCAGCGCCCTCGGCGGAGTCATGGTCGCAGTGGAACCGACCAGCTGAGACGCCATGACCGCGGCGGAGACATCGACCGACCCCCGAACCTGGGAGACCGACCCGGATCCGCTCGCCGAGTAGGCGCAACCAAAGGCGCAGCAGATCCTCCCGATGAGGGGAGCCACCGGCCAGTCGGGCTGGCCAAGCACCGGACAAGCCCCGCTCGGCTCGGTGTGATGGCGGGACGGAACCTCCCGCCACGCCCTGTGGCGGAAACGGCGCACCCGAGCCGTCGCTCCGCAGTCTCGGGAGTGGAGCGGCGCGCCGTTGACACGGCCTCAGGAACGATCGTTCTGAGCGGGTTGGCGGTTGCCGCGGACTTCCTG
>JAJZJY010000351.1 GCA_021809885.1 Actinomycetes bacterium | reverse complement strand
GTTGCGCCCGGTGACGATGACGTTGGTCCGCTGCGGGCGCGACGCGAGGACCGCTACCACGTCGGCGACCGGCACCCAGCCGTACTTCACGATGTAGGTCATCTCGTCGAGGATCACCATGTCGTAGTCGCCCGAGGCGATCATCTGGCTGGCTACCTGCCAGGCGTGGCGGCCCCTGGCCTCGGTGGCGTCGAGATCTTGGGACTCCCAGGTGAACCCGTCGCCCAGCGTGTGCCAGTCGATCCCGAGATGCACAGCCAGCTTGCGCTCGCCGACCTGCCACTTGTCGCTCTTGACGAACTGGACGACACCCACCGTCCACCCCCGGGCCCAGGCCCGTCCCATCACCCCGAAGGCGGCCGAGCTCTTGCCCTTTCCGGGACCGGTGTTGACCAACAGGCGCGACGGCTGGGGCACCGGCGCGACACTAGCCGTCCACCCACCGACGTAGGGTACGGTGCCCTACGCCTTGGTAGGGTCCCGGCGATGCCCCCCGCCACGAACGCCGCTCCTCCCCTCGGCGAAGGCGGCACCGGTGCCCCAGCCCAGTCTGGTCTGGGACCCGCGCCGGCCTGCCCGAGCGTCGACAACGTGGTGGCGCGCGCCGATGGGGGCCTGGCCCGCATCCGCGTGCCGGGCGGCCGGATCGACGCCGCCGCGCTCCAGGCGGTGGCCGACGCGGCGCAGCGATGGGGCAGCGGGATCGTGGAGATCACCAGCCGGGCCAACCTGCAGCTGCGCGGGATCCGGCCAGGCGCGGCGGCCGCCCTCGCCGCGACGCTAGTCGGCTCGGGGGTCAGTGGCGGGCCCTTCGCCGACCGTCGTCGCAACGTCCTCCTCGGTCCCCTGGGCGACCTGGACCCCGAGGCAGAGGACCTCGGCCCGCTCCTCGCCCCGCTGCTCGCCGCCTTGGACGCGGAGCCTCGCCTCGATGGGCTCGACGACAAGTTCGGCTTCGCCATCGACGGCGGAGGATCCTTCGGCCTTGCTGGCCGGCGAGCCGCGGTGGTCGCCGCCCCGACGTCGACGAGCGGTGTCATGGGCGTCTGTTGGGGGTGGGCTGCCGACGGAGAGGAGGGGTCGTCCGCCCGACCGCGGCGCGTGGCACGAAGCGAGCTGGTCGACGCGCTGGTCGAGGCGGCTGTCGGGTCGCTGGGCCGGCCCCGGGCGAGCATCGCCGTGCCGGCAGCGAGCGCGGCAGCCGTCGCCCGGGTCGCCGGCCCCCTCGGGCCGGGAGCCGGATGGGTCGGGGCCATGCCGACGCTCGGCCGGGCCGACGCCCAGGCCATCACCGCCATGGCGACCGCGGCGAGGCGCTACTCGGACGGCCTGCTGCGCCTCACCCCTTGGCGGGGTATCGTGTTCCCGGCCGTCGCAGCCGACGAGCGCGCCGCCCTCCTCGAGGAGCTGCGGGCCGGCGGCCTTGTCGTCGACGCCTCCGACCCGGCGTCGACCGTCGTCGCCTGCGCTGGGTCGCACGGCTGCACCTCGGGGCTGACCGATGCCATCGGCGACGCCCGACGGGTCATCGCGGCGCGCCGCGAAGCCGGCGCTCCTCCAGCGGCGGTGCACGTGTCAGGCTGCGCCAAGTGCTGTGCCCAGCACACCCCGCTGGCCGTCACCCTGGTCGGTTCGGGCCCCGATCGCTACGACATCTACGCGGACGGCGACCTACGGGCACGGGCCGTCCGCAGCGCAGAGGCCTTGGCCGTGGCGGCGGGCTCATGACCGGCCGCAGCTACGAGCGCGACGGGGCCGAGATCTACCGCCGGTCGTTCGAGACCATCCGGGAGGAGGCCGATCTCACGCAGGTCCCCGACGATCTCGAGAAGCTGGCGGTGCGGGTGGTCCACTCGTGCGGGATGGTCGACGTCGTGGCTGACCTTCGCTTCTCCGCCGGTGCCGGCCGTGCCGGGCGGGCGGCGCTCGCCGCCGGAGCGCCGATCCTGGCCGACGCCCACATGGTCGCCGACGGCGTGACCCGCAGCCGGCTGCCCGCCGGCAACGACGTCATCTGCACCCTGGGCGACCCCCGGGTCGCCGAGCTGGCCGCGGCGATGGCGACGACCCGCTCCGCCGCCGCCGTCGACCTGTGGTCGGCGCGCCTCGACGGTGCGGTCGTCGCCGTCGGCAACGCTCCCACGGCCCTGTGGCGCCTGTTGGAGCTGCTCGACAGCGGCGCTCCACGCCCGGCGTTGATCCTGGGGTTCCCCGTCGGCTTCGTGGGTGCGGCCGAGTCCAAGCAGGCGCTGGTCGAGGCGGCCCACGGCGTCCCCTACGTGACGGTGCTGGGCCGCCGGGGCGGCAGCGCCATGGCCGCCGCCGCGGTCAACGCCCTGGCGACAGAGCGCGAATGACAGAGCGGCGCGCCGGCGGGCGGCTGTGGGGGGTGGGGGTCGGGCCCGGTGACCCCGAGCTCGTCACCGTGAAGGCGCAGCGGATCATCGGCGACTCGGGGGCGGTGGCCTTCTTCGCCGCCGCCGGGCGGCCGAGCAACGCCCGGGCCGCGGCCGCCAGCCATCTCCGTCCCGGCCAGCGTGAGCTGGCGCTGCACTACCCGGTCACCACCGAGCTGGCGGCCGGGGCCCGCTACGAGCGCCTGTTGGCCGGCTTCTACGACGAGGCGGCGGCCCGGATCGCTGCGGTCCTCGACGAGGGCGTCGACGTGGCCGTGCTCTGCGAGGGCGATCCGCTCTTCTACGGGTCCTACATGTACCTCCACAACCGGCTGGCCAGTCGCTACCGAAGCGAGGTGGTGCCCGGCGTCCCGTCGATCCTGGCCGGCGCGGCCGTGCTGGGCGCCCCGCTCGTGTGCCGCAACGAGATGCTCTGCGTACTGTCGGGCGTGCTGCCGGGCGAGGAGCTGCAGCGGCGGCTGGCGGCGGCCGAGGCGGCCGTGGTGATGAAGCTCGGCCGCAACCTGGAGAAGGTCCGCGCCTGCGTCGAGGCCGCCGGTCTGCTGGAGCGGGCCTGGTACGTCGAGCGGGCCACCATGCCCGAGCAGCGGATCCTCCCCTTGGCCGAAGCCGATCCGGCCCGCGCCCCCTACTTCTCGATCGTCGTCATCCCCAGCGCCGAGGCCCCGACCCGGTGAGCGCGACCACATGACGCTTCCCCGAGGCAGGCTCGCCATCGTCGGGCTCGGGCCTGGCGGCACGCCGTGGCGGACTCCGGCAGCCGACGCGTTGCTGACCGAGGCCACGGACTTGGTCGGCTACACCGCCTATCTCGACATGGTCGAGGCTCGGCCGGCCGGCCAGGTCCGCCATCGGTCGGACAACCGGGCCGAAGGACAGCGGGCCGCGCACGCCCTGGACCTGGCGGCCGAGGGGCGATCAGTGGCGGTCGTGTCGTCGGGGGACCCAGGGGTGTTCGCCATGGCTGCCGCGGTGATGGAGCAGCTCGACCGCCCCGACCGTCCCGCATCCTGGGAGGACGTCGAGGTCATCGTCAGCCCCGGTGTCACCGCCGCCCAGGCTGCAGCGGCCCGGGCCGGTGCTCCGCTCGGCCACGACTTCGCCACCATCTCCCTGTCGGACAACCTCAAGCCGTGGTCGGTCATCGAGTCCCGGCTGGCGGCCGCCGCGGCCGCGGACTTCGTGCTCGCCCTCTACAACCCGGCGTCGAGGCACCGACCCTCGCAGCTCGCCCATGCCCTCGCCGTCATCGGCGCCCACCGAGGTCCCGACACCCCGGTGGTCGTCGCCCGCGACGTCGGCCGCCCGGCCGAGCGAGTCGACGTGGTCCCCCTGGCCGGCCTGGACCCTGCCGTCGTCGACATGCGCACGGTCCTCATCGTCGGGTCCTCGCAGACGAGGATGGTGGACGTGCCCGGATGGGACCGACGCGGCGTCTACACCCCGCGGTGCTATCCCGAGGTGTCAGCGGACGGGTAGAGGTATCAGCGGACGCGAGAGAGCCCGAGCGACGCGCACACCCACTCGAGCGCGTCGGCGACGGTGGAGGCCGACGGGCCGTCCGGCGACGGCGGGCGGTCGACGACCACGACGTCCACCCCCAGGTTCCGAGCCGCCTCGAGCTTGGCGACGGTGGCGTCCCCGCCGCTGTTCTTGGTCACGACGAGGTCGATCCGCTGACGTGCCATGAGCGCCGTCTCCGCATCGACGCTGAACGGGCCACGGTCGAGGATCACCTCTGCGGGGTGCAGAAGCAGCCGCTCGGGAGGGTCGATGGAGCGGACCAACCACCATCGCCGCCCGTCGGAGGCAGGCGCCAACGTATCGAGCTCGCTCCGGCCGGTGGTCACGAACACCCGGCGGGACCGACCGCGGACGATCTCGGCGGCGGCCGCCGCCATCGTGGCCACGACCGTCCAATGGTCGCCCGGCTGCGCCTGCCAGCGGGGCCGTTCGAGGCGCAGCCTCGCAACCCCGGTCTGGCTGCACGCCTCGTAGGCGTGCCAGCGCATCCGCGCCGCGAACGGGTGGGTGGCGTCGACCAGGGCCGAGATCCGCTCGGTCCGAAGGTAGGCGGCCAGACCCTCGGTGCCGCCGAACCCCCCGGTACGGCGCCGACCGGGCAGCGGGGCGGGGTTCGCCGTCCGGCCCGCCAACGAGGTCACGACCACGAGGTCGTCGCGTGCAGACAACGTCTCCGCCAGGCGGTTGGCCTCGGTCGTCCCTCCGAGCAGCAGCAGGCGAGGCGGATCGATCACGGTCGTCGCATGGATTGAGTGCCGCAGCGCCGGGCTGGTAGCGTCCGGGGCGGTTACAGGGAACACCGGTGAGAAGCCGGGGCTGTCCCGCAACTGTAACCGGGGAGCAGACCCCACCTGAGGCCACGGTCCAGCCGGACGGGAAGGCCGGGGCGAGCGTCGATCCGGGAGCCAGGAAACCTGTGCCGACGGAGATCTCGACGCGGGAGACGTCAAGGGTGAACCAGTGGCAGCCGTTGCACCCCTCGGGCACGGTCATGGTGTGCGGCACCACGTCCAATGCCGGCAAGAGCACGATCACGGCCGGTCTGTGCCGCCACTACGCCCGGCGCGGGGCGCGCGTGGCGCCGTTCAAGGCCCAGAACATGTCGAACAACTCGGCGGTCACGCGCGCCGGCCACGAGATCGCCCGCGCCCAGGCCTGGCAGGCTATGGCGGCCGGTGTCGACGCCGAGGTCGCCATGAACCCCGTGCTCCTAAAGCCCATGGGGGAGCGCCGCTGCCAGGTGGTGGTGATGGGCCGCCCGCTGGGCACGATGACGGCGGCGGACTACTACCGGATGAAGCCGGAGCTGCTCGACGTGGTCCTGGGGGCGCTGAGCGACCTCCGCCGCCGCTACGACGTGGTGATCCTCGAAGGAGCGGGCAGCCCGGCGGAGATCAACCTCCTCGACGCCGACATCGTCAACCTCCGCCTGGCCCACGACGCCGGGCTTCCGGCCATCGTCGTCGGCGACATCGACCGGGGCGGGGTGTTCGCCTCGCTGTTCGGGACCGTCGCCCTGCTGCCCGACGCCTACCGCCCGCTGGTCAAGGGCTTCGTGGTCAACAAGTTCCGCGGCGACCCCGC
>JAJZJY010000350.1 GCA_021809885.1 Actinomycetes bacterium | reverse complement strand
GTAGGTCGGGCTGGTCGTAGAGGAAGTTCAGCCCGACGTGGCCGGCGCGGGCCACGGAGCGGAAGTTGATCTCGGCGCCGTCTTTGATGAGTTGGCGCAGCCCGGCGTCGGCACGCTGCGCAGCATCGGCGTGGCGGGCTGCGGCTGCGGCTCGCAGTGCTGTCGCCCGCCGCTGGGCGGGGTCGGGCGGAGGTTCTGTCGGGGGCGCCTCGGGCGCGGAGGTTCCGGCGGAGACCGGCTTGCGGCGCGAAGAAGGGCTCATGGCCGGGACGGCCCTGGGGGGCTGGGGCGGAGCGTGACCGCGACCGGCGTGTTGTTGTAGGCGGGGCGCCCGAGCACGCCAGCACCGCGCACGGCGCAGCCGGCGCCGGCCGGCTGGTTCTCCAAAGCGGCGATCTCGCGTCGCATGGCGTCCATCTCGGCCAGGCGCTGGGAGAGCCACACGTTGGTCGGGGCCATCGCCTCGCCGTGGCGGGCCAGATGCTGGTCCTTGCGTGCGGCGACGAGCGCTTCGGTCTCGGCGAGCTGACGGGCGATGTCGGGCAGGTAGGAACGGTCGGTGGCGAAGTGATCGCAGGTGTGGCAGGCGTTGCCCCGCTCGCAGGTCTTGGTCGGCGGCAGCAGGCAGTAGCCGTTGGGTAGCACCCGGTCGGTGCGGCGGTCGAGGTTGACCAGCTCGAGGAGGTCGTGGCGGTCCATGGCCAGCTCGCGGCCGTCTCGGCCCACCTTGGCGAGGGCCAGGAACTCCCGCTCTGCGGTGGTGGCGAGTGTCTGTTATGGGGCAGTGAGATACCTGAGTGGTGGTAGTAGCTGTGGATGGGGGGTCTGGGGGGAAGGGTGGATAACTGTGGGATCTGTGGACGACGACACCGCGGCGACTGGCAAGGATCAGCAGGCTCGTCACAACCGCAGCGGCGACTCCCGCCACACCTCTCCGGTGACTTCGCTGTGACGCAGCCAGCGATAGCGCTTGTGTGCCGCCTGGGGGCTGCAGCCGAGAACTTGGGCCACCTCGGCCCAGGTGGCACCGGCGGCCAGCGCCCGGGAGACGGCCAACTCCCGGGCCGTGGTGAGGGCGGAGAGCTGGGTGCTGAGTTCGCGGATATCGCCCAGAGACGAGGCGGTCGGCTCACTCGGCTCGGACGCTTTCTCGGTCATCAGCCTTGGTTGATGACTGTCCCGGCCGGGTCCCTGCGGCTGTAGTCGGCCGCATAGCCCATCCAGTCGCCGCTGGCGATCCGCTGCCACTCGGCGGCCACCTTGATGTGGATGCCGAGGAGGCGGGCGATGACGGCGGCGGGCAGTTCGGTGGCGAGCTGCAACAGGGCGGAGGAGCGCGCCGGACCGGCCTGGATGCCGAGATCGCGTAATCGCTCGGTCATCCGGCTGGCGCTTATGGGCCGGCCAGGCTGCCCACCTGGGAACAACCAGGGGGACGTCCCTGGATCGCCGAGGCGGCCGTGACCGCGGCGGGTCGAGACGAGGAACAGCACGAGGCCGGCGACCGGCTCAGGAAGCACGACGGGCTGAGCGCCGAGGCGCAGCCGAACGCCGCCGAGGTCGTTGTCGACGTGGGAGAGGCGGAGCCGGCTCACGGCTGCTGCCCTCTGCGCATAGAGCAGGACCAACAGCCCGGCGACCCGGTCTCCGGCATCGATGGCGTCGTCGCGCAGCAACCGGCGAGCCTGCTCCCACCGCTTGTCGGCGTCGATGGACCCACGAGGTCCATCCCACCGCACCGTCGCCAGCTCGAGTCTGGTGAGCTTCTGTCTTTTGGCCCAGCGGATGAAGTGGCCAACTTCCGCGGAGCGGGTGGCGCAGCCGGAGGCGAGCCAGGCATCGAGGTGTCCCTGGTCGGCGGAGGCCAGGGTCTGGCCGGCGCAGGCGAGCCCATCCAACAGGTTCGTCGCTGCACGAACATTGCGGCGCACGACGGTGGTCTGGGCAGGGGTGGTCTCCCCACCTTTCTGGCGTCTGCGCAGACGGCGAAGCAGGTGCCAGACGCCATAGCGACGGAGCACCTGGGCCTCATCGGGATCGGTGCGCTCGGCGATGGCGGCGGCCACCCAACGCTCGAGTCGGACCATTTGCTCGTCACGGGCGGGAAGCGCCCCGGTGGCCACCAGCATGGCGCGCAGGTGCTCGACCGACTTCGCCGACACAAGTCCGTCGAGGGCCTCATGGCTGAGGACCAGCCGGCCGGTGCCGATCCCGGCCAGCACCCCGGCCGCGTCACTGCCCTTCAGCCAAGCGAGCACCGAGTCGGGACGCTCGGCGCCCGCCAGGCTGTCATAGAGGCCACGCATCTCCCCGGCAATGGCGCCGTCAGCGCCGCCCAGCAGCTGGCGCAGCCGTTGAGCAAGGCTGCAACGGAGGCAAGCGCCGATGGTCAGTTTGCTGGCCTCGCCACAGGACGGGCAGGTTTTCCAGAACGAAGCGTCCGGGCGCGTGCAGGTGGCACACAACGGCGAGGTGGTGGTGCCGCCCCGAATGGGCCGGACCTGTCCGCAAGCCGCGCATGCCGCCCAGCGACTCTGGCAGGCCCGGCACCACGGCTGCCCGGTCGCCTTGGCGATCTCGGCCGGGGCCCGGCGGCCGCATATCGAACAGGTCATCTCCCGGGTGGGCCGGCAGCTCGGACAGAGGGGTCCCTCGGGGCTGCGCATGCTCACCGGCCGGCGGTGTCCGCAGCGAGCACAGGTCTCCTGGTTGGCCGGGTCGCGCATGAAGCAGTTGGGACAGACGGGGCGGCCCTGGTCGTCGCGGGTGACGGGGTCCCGGACGGCGCCACAGCGGGCGCAGGGCACCGCCCGCAGTCGAGCCTCGCAGCCTCGACAGATCCGCAGTCCTCCGCGGAACTTGGACAGGGTGACGACCCGGCGACAGTGCGGGCAGGCCGGACGCACGATGGCGCTGGCCCCGGCCTGGCACAGCGCATCGATCAGGCGCAGCACCGAGGGGACCGGCGCTTCGGCACCGGCTCCGGTGAGCAGGTCGGGGCGGTTCTCGATCGCCCAGGCCAGCTGCCGTCGCTGTCCGGCCCGGGAGGTGACGGACTCGAAGGCGGCCGTGACCACCGCAGCATCCAATGAAGGCTCCGCACCAGCGACTACACGCAGAGCTATCTCGAGCGGCTCGTCTCCGTCAGGAGGACAGCTGGAACAGCGCGGTTTGCCCTCACGATCGACCGTGGTGACCACCCGAACGACACCGCAGGCGCTACAAGCCACCCGGACTTTTCCACACCGCGTGCAGTACCAGCACTGGCCACGTCGCTGGAAGCTGCGCAGCACCTTGGCGCATCCAGCACAGCGCGGAGCCGAGATCTTCACCGAACCGAGGTCACGCATGGCAACGAGCAGGTCCCCGACCACACGAGGAGCGGGCGAGGTTCCCTCGACAAGTACCGTCGGCCGATCGAGGAGCGCTTGGGCGAGGCGGCGCCGGGTCTGCCGTCCCGGCGCGACGCCAGCCACGGCTGCCTCGACGACGGACCGCTCGAGCGTCGCGTCGGCGGCGCAGACCAAGCCGACAGCCACCCCGAGGGGATCGTCCAAGACCTCAGCGCAGAACGACGCCACTATTTGCCGGACCGAGTCATGGGGTGATGCGCGCTCGCTTGGGACGGAGCTCCCCGACCCCCGAGCCGCCGCCGGCGGCCACCTTGGCCTTCTTGGTCGGCGTGGCAGCCACCGGCTCGATCAGCTCCTCCATCGAGCAGCCCAGGATGTCGATCAGCGCCATGAGGACCTTGAGGCTCAAGCGCTCCGGGCGCTCCACGACCAGGCGGTACACCTGGCTCGGAGAGAGGTGGACGCCGCGATCGGCCAGCGGTGCGGCCAGGTCAGTGGTAGAGAACATGTCCCGGGTGGCCATCACCTCCCGCAGGTGCCAGCGGTAGTCGAGCTCCTTACCCATCCGTCGGCCTCCTTGTCTCGTGGTCGCCGTCGAGGGCGGGGGACAATGCCCTCCGCAGGGCCGTGTTCATGAAGTCGTCGCTCACGTGGGTGTAGATGGCCGTCGAAGTGTCGCATTCGTGTCCGACCTGGACCTGGATGAAGCGACGGTCGGCGCCGTTCTCGGTGAGGTGGGTCACATACGAGTGCCGCAGCGAATGAGGCACCAAAGCTTCAGGCAGGCCGAGCGCGTCCCTATAGGCGACGAAGCGGGCGTTGATCTCGCTCGGCTTGACCCGCCCACCTCGCTCGGTCACCCACATGGCGGAGTGGTCGTCGGCACCGAAGCGGGGCCGGACGTTCTCTACGTAGTCGGCCACCGCCTCCACGGCCCAGACCATCACCGAGGCAACCGAGCGGCGCCGGGGCGGTCCGCCCCGCTTGGCCTTTCCGTAGCGGACCGACAGAGACCCGAAGCGACCGAACTCCGGCGCCACCGGGTTGCGGCCCCAGTCCACCAGGTCGAGTCTCGCCGTCTCGGTCCGGCGCAGGCCCCATCCGTAGATCACCTTGAACAAGGTGGCGTCGCGATACGCCGTCAGCGCGCCCTTGTGACCCGAGGCAGCGGCACGGTCAACCTGGGCATCGGCATAGTCAAAGAAGGCCTGCAGCTCCTCGCGAGAGAAGGGCCGGGCCTCGGGGCTGCCCTCGTAGTCGTCGAGATGGGCGACCGAGTTCCACTCGTGGAACATGGCCACCGGGTGCCGCCCTGGGCCGAAGGCGTCCTCGCAGGCGGTCACCCAGCCGTAACGGGAGTCGATCAGGTACTCGCTGAAGAGACGCAGGTCCACCTGGTAGCTGCGGATGGTCGACACGGCCAGGCGTCGCTCGCCGGTCATGGCCAAGATCCACTCCTCGACATGGGCCGGGCCCCAAGACCAGGGGAACTCGTTGGTCTCGGCGACGAACCGGCGCACGAGCTGCTCCCGGGCCTCGATCGTGTCAGGGCGAAGGCCGCGGGCCACCTGCTGTGCTCGCCAACCCCGAAGCATCGCCTCGAACATCGCCTCCTCGGGGCGCAGCTGCGCCACCCCGGTGACGAGCTCGAGCTGTGCAGAACCTGCGAGCTCGCCGCGTGCCACGACCCGACCTCTCTCCCGTTTGAAGGGAGGATCGTGCATCAGACGGGAGATCGCCGCAAGTCCCCAGGTCCGCCCCTGTGGAGAGAAACGCTGCTCCTGCTACTCCGGCAACGTCCTGACCAGGAACGCTCGCGTCTGATGAAATTCCCGAGGGTTGGCGTAGCGCATGGTCATCTCCGGCGAGCGATGGCCCAAGTAGCGCTGCACGACATGGATCGGTGCGCCCAAGTTGAGCAGCGTCGTGGCCTTGGTGTGGCGCTTATGTGGAATTCCACATAACAGGCATTACGCCGGGACCCTGCCGCCCAGACCGGGACGACGACCGAGGGCGACAGCTCGGCCACTCGAGCACACGCGCTGCGATGATCTACCGGCACACCTCGGCCGAGCGGGACAGGCGCATCGCCGAGCGCTTGGGGGCGATGGTGGATCAAGAGCGTCGGCGGATCCGGGAAGCGACCGCCGAGACCTACCCAGCTCGTGGGGC
>JAJZJY010000349.1 GCA_021809885.1 Actinomycetes bacterium | reverse complement strand
AGGTGCTGGGCGGGGGCCCGGTGCGCTGCGGGCCGCCGGCGGAGGTGCTGGCGGCGTCGGGGGTGGCCCCGCCGGTCGTCGAACTGGGGCGGCTCGCCGGGTGGGAACCGCTCCCGCTGTCGGTGCGCGACGCCCGCAGGCAGGCGGCACCGCTGCGGGCCCGGCTGGACGGCCGATCCGTCGCCCGGGATGGGAAAGCCGCCGAAAGTCCCCGCGCCGCGGCAGCCTTGTCGGCGCAGGGGGTCACCGTCCGCCATGGGGCGGTCGTCGCCGTGCGCGAGGTGTCCCTCCACCTGCGTTCGGGGGAGGTGGCCGGGTTGATGGGGCGCAACGGCTCGGGCAAGTCGTCGCTGCTGTGGGCCCTCCAGGGCAGCGGGGCGCGCCAGGCGGGCCACCTCGACGTGCGCGGCCACGACCCGGCCCGGCTCCGACCGGTGGAGGCTCGCCGCGTCGTGGGCCTGGTGCCCCAAGACCCGGCCGACCTCCTCTACCTGGACAGCGTGTACGCCGAATGCGCCGAGGCCGACCGCGCCTGCAACCCGCCCGCAGCGGGGACCGCGTCGGGGCTGCTGGAACGGTTCGCGCCCGGCGTCGACAGCAGCACCCACCCACGGGATCTGTCGGAGGGCCAGCGGCTCGCGCTGGCCCTCGCCATCCAGCTGTCCGCCGGGCCAGGCGTCGTGCTGTTGGACGAGCCGACCCGCGGCCTCGACTACGCAGCCAAGGCGGCCCTCGCCGGCGTGCTGCGCCAGCTCGCAGGCGAGGGTAGGGCGATCCTGGTGGCGACCCACGACGTGGAGTTCGTGGCCGCTGTCGCCGACCGCGTGATCGTGATGGCCACCGGAGAGGTGGTGGCGGACGGTGCGACCGCCGGCGTGGTGACAGCGTCGCCCGCCTTCGCCCCGCAGGTGGCCAAGATCCTCGCCCCGCTTGCGTTCCTCACAGTCGACCAGGTCGCCGGCGCGCTGGCGGTGAGGGCGTGAACCACGTTCTGCCGGCTGCGGCGCTGCCGGTGGCGGGGCGCAGCCGGGCGGCCATCGCCCTGGCTTCCGGGTTCGGAGCGGTCGCCTTCGGCTGGCCCTTCTTCGTCGCCCCCGGACGGCTCGGCGAGAGCCTGGTACCCCCGCTCATGTTCGGCGCCTTGCTGCTCCTCGTCCTGGCCGTCGTGTTGAGCGAACTGGCCGACGGGGGCATGGACTCCAAGGCCGTCGCCCTGCTCGGGGTGCTCGCCGCCGTCGGGGCTGCGCTCCGCCCGCTCGGTGCCGGCACGGCGGGGATCGAGACCGTGTTCTTCCTCATGATCGTCGCCGGGCGGGTGTTCGGGCCCGGATTCGGCTTCGCCCTCGGCTGTGTCACGATCTTCACGTCCGCGCTCCTGACCGGCGGCGTCGGGCCGTGGATGCCCTACCAGATGTTCGCGTCGGCTTGGGTTGGGATGGGCGCCGGCCTGCTCCCCCGTGTGCCGCCCCGCTGGGAGCGGGTCCTCCTCGCCGGCTACGGGGTGGTCTCCGCGTACGCCTACGGGCTGGCCGTCAACCTGTCGTTCTGGCCCTTCGCGCTCGACCCCCACAGCTCGATCGCCTACCTGCCGGGTGCGTCCCTGCTGGCCAACCTCCGCAGGTACGTGGTCTTCGACGCCACGACCTCGCTCGGATGGGACACCGGCCGGGCGGTCACCGATGTCGTCGCCCTCCTGACCCTCGGCCCGGTGCTGCTCGCCGCCTTCCGGCGGGCCTCTCGCCGGGCCGCCTTCGACGCCCCAGTATCATTCGAGGACCCCGGCGCTGCCGCCTGACACGTTCTCGGCGACATCGTCCGATCTGGGCGACAAGGCGTGCAGGTTCGTGCACTCGAGGTCGCCGGGATCCGGGAGTGTCGCCGAGAACGCCGGCGCTCCGACCGCCAGACAAGAGGCCGGCCGGCGGGGCGATCAGGCAGGGGGAACGCTGGCCGACTCGACCGTTTCGGAGACCGGCGCCACAGCCTGCGCCGCCGACCGATCCCGGGCCGGGGCCGCCCCGGTCCGGCACGTGACCGGCCTGCTCCGCCAGGATGGGGCGATGCGACGCCCGCCCCTCTCGTGGCTGGCCCTACTGCTCCCACTGGCCGCCGCCTGCCGGGCCGGGCCCGGCGCTGCCCCCCCGTCGGGCAGCGCGGGACCGGCGGTCACAGCGGCCGCTCTTTCGGCGAGGCCGTGTGGGACGACCACCGTGCCCCCGGTGTGGCGCCACGTCGTGTGGATCATCGAGGAGAACCGCTCCTACAACCAGATCGTCGGCTCCCCCGCCGCCCCCTACCTCGCCCGGCTGGCCCGTGAGTGCGGGCTCGCCACCGACTACGCCGGCGTCGCCCACCCGAGCCTGCCCAACTACCTGGCGCTCACCTCTGGGTCCACCCACGGCGTCGTCGACGACGCCGGCCCCTCCGCCCACCCCGTCGCCGGCCCCAGCATCTTCTCGCTGCTCGGGTCGCGCTGGCGCACCCTCGCCGAGTCCATGCCGCTCGCCTGTGACCGCCAGCCGTCGGGCAACTACGCCGTCAAGCACAACCCCGCCGTCTACTACACATCAATCCGAGCGGCATGCGCCCGCCAGGACGTACCCCTCGGGAGGACGCCCGACCTGGCCGCCGCCTTCACCGTCATCGTGCCCAACCTCTGCAACGACATGCACGACTGCTCGACAGCGACCGGCGACGTCTGGATGTCGCGGGAGCTCCCCCTCATCTTCTCGAGCGCCGCCTACAGGGCCGGGGACACGGCGGCGTTCATCACCTGGGACGAGAGCGACGCCGGCGGTTCGCAGGTGCCGCTGTACGTGATCGCGCCGAGCGTCAGGCCGGGAACCCGGGTGCACGAAGCCCTGTCCCACTATTCGCTGCTGCGCACCACCGAGGAGATGCTCGGGCTGCACCCGCTGCTCGGGGCGGCGAGGAGGGCGCCGTCGATGGCCCAGGCCTTTGGGTTGGAGCGGTGAGCGGGGCGGGGCCGCCGGTACACTTCGCTGCCGGGGCTGGCGCCGGCCGGGGGAGGCGCCCACGAACGAGGAGCACGCCATGGTTCCCACCGCATCCGCCAGGTTGATGGACGGGGCCAGCCTCGCCAACCGGACCCTCGAGGCGACGGCCGGCCGGGCGGCGGCAGTCCTCCACGCCGCCGGGCGGCGACCGTGCCTGGCGGCGGTCCTCGTGGGCGACGACCCCTCCTCGGTCACCTACGTGCGCTTGAAGCGGAGGCGGGCGGAGCAGGTGGGCATGGACTCGCGCCTCGTCGAGCTGCCCGCCGGCACCTCGACGGAGGTCATGGTCTCCACCGTGCGGACCCTCTCCGACGACCCCACCGTCGACGGCATCCTCGTGCAGCACCCCGTTCCCCGGCAGGTCGACGAGCGGGCCGTGTTCGAGGCGATCGCCCCCGCCAAGGACGTCGACGGCGTGACCATGCACTCCTTCGCCGCCATGGCGATGGGCGTCCCGGGACCGGCGTCGTGCACGCCGGAGGGGATCATGCGGCTGCTCGACGAGTACCGCGTCGAGCTGGCCGGCGCTCGGGCGGTCGTCATCGGTCGCAGCCCCATCCTCGGCAAGCCGATGGGCATGCTGCTGTTGCGCCGGGACGCCACGGTCACCTACTGCCACTCGCTGACCCGGGACCTGCCGTCGATCGTCGCCACCGGCGACGTCGTGGTCGCTGCCGTGGGGAGGCCGGAGCTCGTGCGGGGCGAGTGGATCAAGCCGGGCGCGATCGTGGTCGACGCCGGCTACAACCCGGGCAACGTGGGGGACGTCGCATTCGGCGAAGCCGCTGCCCGGGCCCGGCTGATCACGCCGGTGCCGGGCGGTGTGGGGCCGATGACAATAGCGGTGCTGCTCGACCAGACCGCCGAGGCGGCGGCGAGGGCGGCAGGGCTGGCAGCGGGGCTGGCGACCTGAGCCCGGGGCGATAGCGTTCAGCCGCAGCCAGCTTCAGCGGGCGGCGGCGCTCCACCTCGCCTGGGTGTTGTCGAAGTCGGCGAGGCGCCACGCCAGGGCCCGAGCGGGCCGCAGGCGGAATATGACGTCGTACGCCGGGTCGTGGGACGGCAGGTAGGCGGCGTCGTCAGGATCGGTGTACTTGGCGTCGAGGGCGGCGACCACGGCGGGGTTGCGCGCTGGCAGCCCGAGATCCTCGAGCTCGCCGTGCACGACGAGGACGTCCTCGGCGCTCTCCAGATGGACGGCGACGCGAGGGTTGGCGGCGACGTGGTGGGCCTTGTTGGTGCTGCGCTGGGTGTAGAGGTGCAGGGCGTCGCCGACCACGGCGCCCCACACCGGGACGGCGTGGGGTGCCCCGTCGGGACCGACGGTCGCCAACCAGTAGTTGCGGGCCGCCGCGAGGCGGGCGGCCACATCCTGCCACCGCAGGGCAGTCGGGCCTTCAGGACCGGTCGGGGCGGGTTGTTCTACCACGGCGCACGCTCCTCCTGAATGGACGCAAGGGACGACGGGAGTCTTACATCCTTGCCCGAGGGCCTCGGCCGGCGGCTCGGGAATGCCCGGCCCACCAAGCTACCCGATCAGCGACATGCGTTCAATGACCTCCTCGGTCAGTTCGATGCCGCCCGAGACGTTCAATAGGAATCGATGGCCTTCTGGGCCGGCTCTGGCTTGCAGGACCTCCCACGATCAGCGGATCGCCTCGTCGAGGAGCTTGCGGGCCTCGTCGAGTCGGCCGTCCCGAACAAGCCTCGTCAGCGGGCCGTCGAGGATGGCATGCCAGTCGAGCGATTCGGTCGGCCGTCCGGATGCCTGGACCTTGCGCCGGGCCTCCTCCAGCGCCTCGGCCAGCGCTCCCAGCCCTTCGCCGCACGCCTCGGCGAGCCGACGGCGGAGCCACGTGGCGAGGGCCGGGCTGGCCCCGCCCGTCGACACGGCCACCGTCACGGGTCCGTCCCGGTGGACGGCGGGCAGGAGGAAGGTGCAGTGGGCGGCGTCGTCGGCGCTGTTCACCCACACCCCCGCCGCTGCGGCGTCGGCGGCCACCGAGGTGTCCACCTCGGGGACTCCGGTAGCCGTGATCACCAGCCGGTAGCAACCCGCTTCCCCTGGCCGGTAGGGGCGCCGCTCGACGGCGACAGGAAGCAACTCGATCGCAGGGTCGACCTCGGAGGCGACGACCGTCACCCGAGCCCCGCTCCGGGCGAGCCCCTCGGCCTTGTGTACGGCCACGGACCCGCCCCCGACCACCAAGCAGGGCTGGCCGGCCACCACCAGGCTGACCGGATAGTGGTCGCTGGGCACCAGCGTCAGCCCGCGGGCTCGGCCAGCTGGGCCCGACCGACCATCCCGGCTGCCACCGTGGCGTTGGTGCCCTCGTCCACAAGGACGAGGGTGTAGATGGTCATGGTGTCGATGGTCATGGTGTAGATGGTCATGGTGTCGTCCCGTCGGGTCGTCGCTCGCCGGGGCCACGAACCGTCGTGGTTGCCCGCCGGACGCACTCATCGCTGTGCCGCCCGGTACGAAAACCTGACTCGATAGATCATATATAG
>JAJZJY010000348.1 GCA_021809885.1 Actinomycetes bacterium | reverse complement strand
GGCCCGGCCGCGTGCGATGGCGTCGGCGAGGACCTGGGCGGCCTCGCTGTGGTCCCCTACCAAGAAGGCGTCGGTGCGGGCGTTGAGCACGAGGGGGACGCCTTCGCGATCTGCGGTGTTCACGGCAGCTTGCACGGCCGCGGCTGCTTGGGGCAGGGGACGCATCTGGTCTTCGAGGTTCGCGCCGGCCACACCGGCTGCGATGGCCCGGGCGATGGTGGTGGCCACGTCACCGTAGCCGGCCTCCAGGTCGGCGCTGACCGGTAGATCGGTGGCCGCGACGATCCGGGCGGTCATGTCGAGCACCAAGTCGAGGGGGATGTGTTCCCCGTCGGGGTAGCCGAAGGAGGCGGCGATGGCTGCACTCGCGGTGGCGAGGGCCTGGCAGCCGGGTTGGGCAGCGACGGTACGGGCGGAGGCCACGTCCCAGACGTTGACCAGCACCAGCAGCTCGGGGCCGGTGTGCAGGCTCAGCAACTCGGCAGCCTTGTCCGTGGCGGTCACCCCAGGAACCTCCCGGCGAGCGGATGGGCGCAGGCCATCAGTCGAAGATCGGTTCGCGGGTGCGGGAGCGCTTGAGCTCGAAGAAGCCATCGGTGCCGGCGACCAGGAGCACCCCGTCCCAGAGCCGTCCCGCGGCCTCACCCTTGGGGGCGGGGATGACGACTGGGCCGAAGAAGGCCACCGGCTCTCCGTCAGGACCAGGTGCGTGGATGACCGGGGTGCCGACGTCGTCGCCGACTGGGTCCATGCCGGCATGATGGCTCGCCCGCAGCGCTTGGTCGAAGTCGGTGCTCTCGGCCGCGTCGGCCAGGGAGGTGGGCAGGCCGACGTCCGAAAGAGCGTCGAGGTAGAGGTCTCGGCCGATGTCGCGACCCTGTGGATGTAGGCTGGTACCGAGCGCGCCGTACAGGGCGCGCAGCACCTCTTGACCGTGGGCCTGCTCGGCCGCGATGGCGACGCGCACGGGACCCCAGCCGACATCGAGCAGTCGTCGGTAGCGCTCGGGCAGGTCCTGCCGGCCGTCGTTGAGCACCGACAGGCTCATGACGTGGAAGCGGACCGTGATCGACCGGACCCGCTCCACCTCCAACAGCCAGCGTGAGGTCATCCAGGCGTATGGGCATATCGGGTCGACCCACAGGTCGACCCGGCTCGCCGTCATCGGCAGGGCTCCGAGGCCGCACGCGAGGCCTCAACCGCTGCTGGCGAGCCCCGGCGACGTCCCGAGTGGGCCTGGCTACCTCGTCGCTCGGCGAGGCGCCGGGGAGCGCGTTGACGCCACGCCTCGCGCACCAGCTCTGCGGCTTCATCGGGATCGCACCGGTCGGGGGCGGCGGTGACCCAGCCGTAGCGGCCCAGATAGGCGGCGACGGAGAAGACGGCCGGGTCTTCGGCAACCAGCGCCGCCTGGTCGTCGAGCGAGGCCTTCATCGTCGCCGAGGACCCGTCCGGAGCCAACGTCAAGAACAGCCTGCCGGCGACCCGGAAGGTCGGCTTGCCCCGCGTCTCGCGCTCCTCCACGCCGGGCAGCGCCAACGCGGCAGCCCGCAGCCGATCTTCGGCGCTCACCGCCGGTCACTCGTTGGTAGCGGAGGGCGAGACGAACTCGGGTAGGTCGAGCAGGCGCAGCCAGGCGCCGTCGGCCTGGCGGCGACAGACCTGCGCCCGTGCTCCCGCGCCGTCCTTGGCCACCGTGGCGGTCAAGGCGATGTCGCCGCTGACCAGCACGGGCAGCGGATCCTCGGGCTGGAAGTACGGAGCGGCGGCCAGGACCTTCTCCCACAGCGCCCGGATCGCCTCACGGCCCACCGTCTGTCCGCCTGGCGGGTAGGCCATCACCGCCCGCTCCTCGTAAAGGGCGGCGACCCCGGCAGCGTCGCCGGCGTTGGCCGCCTCCACGAACAACCCGCTGAGCTCTTCCGGTCGGCTCGCTCGCTGATCCGCTGCCATGACGTTCCTCCTTCGTCGATGTCATCAGCCTGCGTCACCAGCGACCAGAAGTCCAACAGATCGTAATTGTGGAACCTAGAATCAACGCTTGTGGAGCTGCGCCAGCTGGAGTACTTCGTCGCCGTCGCCGAGGAAGCCAACTTCACACGGGCCGCAGCCCGGGTCCACATCACCCAGTCGGGGATCAGCGCCCAGGTCCGCCAGCTCGAAGCCGACCTCGGCGCCCCTCTCATCGACCGCTCCGGGCGCTCCGCCACCCTCACCGCGGCCGGGGCCGCCGCCCTGCCCCACGCCCGAGCAGCGCTGGGCTGTGCCGACGCTCTGCGCCAGGCGGTCGACGAGGTCAACGGCCTCATCCGGGGCCACCTGGTCGTCGGCATGGTCACCGCCTGCACCGTGACGCCGCTGTTCGACGTCCTCGCCGCATTCCACCTGGCCCACCCCGGGATCGCCATCACCGTGGTCGAGGACCACTCCGACCGCCTCGTCGAGCGCGTCCGGTCGGGAGAGGCAGACCTGGCGCTCGTCGGGGTAGCCGACGGCCCGCCGGGCGACTTGGAATCCCTGCCGATCACCAGCGAGCGACTCGCCGCCGCCGCCGTGCCCGATCATCCCCTCGCAGCCCGAGCCCGCACCACCCTGGCGGGCCTCAGCGCCTTCCCCCTCGTATGCATGCCCGCCGGCACCGGCGTGCGCGCCGTGCTCGACCAGGCCTGCGCCGCCCAGGGGCTGAGAGCCGACATCGCCCTCGAGGCCAGCGCACCCGCCACCGTCGTTGACCTCGCCGCCCGCGGCCTCGGGGTTGCCGTGCTGACCGAATCGATGGTCGCCAGCCAGCCTGAGCGCCTGAGAGCGATCGCCATCGAGGACATCCAGGTTCCCGCAGTCCTCGCCCTGGTCTGGAACAAGTCGGACAGCCCCGCGCTCCGGGAACTGGTCCACCACAGCCGCCGGTGGCTGGACAGCGCGGACCCCGCCCAGACTGGGCTGGCCGCGACCAGTCGCGCCGCCCGATGAACCATGGGCGAACGGGACAGGACGACGGGGGGCCCGCTGACGCGTCACTTGCGGCGGTCGGATACACGTCTCGGGAGCCGTGCAGTCAGTCGTCCATCGCTTCGATTCCGAGCTCGGCCAGTTCGGCCATGCGCTCGCGCATGCGCTTGATCATCTCCGGCGGGGGTGGCTGCCAGCCCGTGATCTCCTCGACGACCCGGACTGGCTCGGTGGTTCGGTACGACCGGGTCGGGTTCCCAGGGAAGCGCTTGTCGGTGACGTTCGGGTCGTCTTCGATCGTGCCGAGCGGCTCGACCCTATAGACCCGTCCCGACCCCTCGCCTCGAGCGAGCTCGGCAGCCAGCGGCGCGCCCTCGCGTGTGGCCGTGAGGTAGATGTGCTTGGCCTGACGCCCCGAGCCGTAGTTCGAGCGCCAGCCGGGTGTGAGGAGATCACCCGGGCGCAGGTCTGCTCTGGTTCCGTGGAAGAACGGCCCGCGGTCGTCGACCGTCCGTGGGCTCGGCGCAGGGTCCCTCAGCATGCCGTCGAGGCGTTGCATGAGGATCGCGATCCGGGTACGTGCCTTCGGCGCCCTCGGGTAGCGGGTCAGCACGTCAAGAACCATCGGAGTGGCCCGCTTGGCGGCGGCCGTGATCACATACTCGGCAACCACCGGGTCGTCACCTCGTACCAGCTCGGCCGCCCGAGCGGCGTGGACAGCGGCCCCCAGGATGTGACGCACCTGCGTCGCCTTCGCCAGCGGATGGAGGTAGGCGGACGCGGCGGCGGCACCAGCAGCGGTCGCGGCATGCCGGGCGGCTTCGGTCGCTGCGTCTCGGGCGGCGCGGTGGGCTTCGGTCGCGGCCGTCCGCTGGAGCTGGGAACGAGGAGCCCCCTCGGCGAAGGTGCGCCCGGCGCGCAAGGCGGCTGCCGGGCGAGAGTCCTCCGGACGATCCTTCTCGAAGATGATGAGTGCAGGTTCGGCGCACGCCACGGCGTACCCGGCAACCGCCCGCACCTCGTCCATCGTCAGCTCGAAGTCACCCGGGCGTGCCTGCATCTGTTCAATTCTCGCATGACGTGAAGCCCCCGAGCCTCAGCCGGACCAGGTAGCCCCGAGTCGAGTCGGTGCCGGTCGCGGCTGCCGGCCGCAAGATGATCCGGTGGCCGATCCCGCTCCGGGGGCGCCCAGCCCCGCGCCCGCGAGAGCCTCCCGGTACTACTCGGCGGTGAGCGCGCCGGCGATGCAGCCGGTCCAGCGCTCCATGTCGGCGCGGGTGGCTTCGTCCATGTCCGGGTCGGCGACGACGTCGGAGACGGCGAAACGGCCGCCGGGACGAAGGACGCGGGCCGCTTCGCGAAGCACGAGGTGCTTGTCGGCGGCGAGGTTGATCACGCAGTTGGAGATGACCACGTCGACGCTGGCGTCGGGTAGAGGGATGTCCTCCAGGTAGCCCTGGAGGAACTCGACGTTGGCGACGCCGGCCTGCTCCGCGTTCGCCCGGGCCAACTCGAGCATCTCGGTGGTCATGTCGAGGCCGATTGCCTTGCCAGTCGGGCCCACGCGGCGGGCCGAGATCAACACGTCGGCGCCCGCGCCAGAGCCGAGGTCCAAGACGGTCTCGCCGGGGTGCAGGTCGGCCACCGCGGTCGGCACTCCGCAGCCGAGGGAGGCGCCGAGAGCAGCCTCGGTGGCGCCATCGGCCATCTCAGGGTCGTACATCTCGGCGCCGAAGACCACGCGGCCCTCCTCGTCGGTGATGCCGGGAGGGGTGTCGCCGCAACAAGCGCTGCTCTCCACGGCACGTGCACGGTCGGTTTCACCGGCGGTGGCGAGGACAGCTGCGGCGGCGTATCGGCGCCTGACGGCATCGCGGATGCGGATGTCGTCGCTGTCGGCGGCCTGGTTCATGACTGGGACCTTTCAGTGTCGGGGCCGCAACAAGGCGGCGGGGGTTCGGGGGGGCGACGGCCCATGACGACATCCGCGGCGCTCGGGAAGCACTCCACGCAGCGGGGGTTGACGGAGTACAAGGAGCTGGTGCCTCGCCGCTCCACCTGCACGAAGCCAACTGCCGCGAGAGCCGCTAGGTGGTGGCTGACCGTCGATTGGCCCACCGGCAGAGCGGCGGTGAGCTCTCCTACCGATACCGCCTGCGGGCATTGAGCCAGCAGCGCCACGAGTTGAACCCGGGTGGGATCCGCAAGGGCGCGGAACCACTCCGCGTATACCTCGGCCGTGCCACGGTCGATCAGGCCCGACTCCATTGACCATCGACGATAGTAGATCGTCTGCTCAGGTGTCAACTACGGAGGCCGCTCATCGCTGGCGGCCGGCAAGACCATCCCCTTGCGGGCATGGAGAATCCGGCATGTCGAGGGTAGCTCTTGGCGCTACGCCAGCTCGGGTTGCCGCTTGACGCCATCGGCCGGGTTCTCGACGGGCAGAGTTCGATCGAGGAACTGCTCGACGCTCACCGGGACTACCTGGACCGTCAGCTCGTCGCCCTGCGGACCCTTCGGGCGCAGCTCGCCACCGTGGCGGCCGCCAAGAGAAGCGGCGAGGCGGCCTCGGTCACCGA
>JAJZJY010000347.1 GCA_021809885.1 Actinomycetes bacterium | reverse complement strand
CTCGTCGACGAGCACGGCTCCTTGGCGAAGCGCCGAGTCGTGGCGCTCGATGATGAGGTCGATGGTGCCATCGAGGAGAGGGTGGCCCGGGGTCACGTACTCGGCGAGCGGCCGGCCCTCCACGGCGATCAGCTCCTTGTCGAAGGAGACCCGCTCGTAGCGGCGGAGCAGGGGCGCGCCGAGGCCGATCTGGCGGTCCCGGCGTCGCAGCTCGGCGGGGACGTGGGTGATCTCGAAACGGCCCGGCTCACGCTCGCGAACCGCCCCGCCCAACAAGGCGAAGGCATGGAGGAAGAACGCCCGGATGAAGTGCGGCTGGAGCTTTCGGGCTTCGGCCCGCTCCATCTCGTCGCGGATGCGCTCGACATCGGCGATAGTCATGACGTCGTGGACGAGCGCCCGCTCATGGACGACCGCCCGGAGAGCGTCGCCGACCGTCGCGTCCACCACCTCGCGGAGCTTGGCCTTGGTGGACGGATCCTCGCCGTAGCGGACGGCCTCGATGAGCAGGTCGCGGAGGCTCTTGCCGCGGAAGGACTCCCCGAGCACGTCGAAGACCTGGTCGCCGAGAGCCTGGCGCTGCTCTTCGAGCTTCTCGAAGAGGCGTTGGAACACCTGGCCCTCGCGGGTGTCGTCCGCTACGAGGTTCCACAGGTGGCAGACCTCTCTCTGGCCGATGCGGTGCACCCGGCCGAAGCGCTGCTCGATGCGGTTCGGGTTCCACGGCAGGTCGTAGTTGACCATGAGGTGCGCCCGCTGGAGGTTGATGCCCTCCCCAGCTGCGTCGGTGGCGACCAGCACGAGCACGTCCTTGTCCTGGGTGAAGGACTCTTGGACCTTTCGGCGCTCCTCCCGGCCCATGCCGCCGTGGATCGCCACGACCGCCTCGGAACGGCCGAGCAGGGTCTGGAGCCGATCCACCAGGTACTGGAGCGTGTCGCGGTGCTCGCTGAAGATGATCAGCTTGCGTCGGTTGCCGTAGGAGTCGAACATCTCGGGCGTGTTCTGGACCAGGTTCGACAGCTCTTCCCACTTGCGATCCACCCCCGAGGACCGCACCCGGCCGGCCAGGTCGACGAGGTCGGTGAGGCTGGTGATCTCGGCCTCCAGCTCGACGATCGTCCCCGCAGCCGAGGCCTGGTCGACCAGCTCCTCTTCGAGCTCCTCGAGCTCACCGTCGGGCAGGTCATCGACGTCGAAGTCCTCGCCCTCGGGGAACGCCTCGAGCCCGGCAGACCCGCCCAGCCTCGCCGCCACCTCGGCACCACGGCGCTGCGCCCGCTCTTCGGCGACCCGGTCGACGAGGCGCTTTCGGCGACGCAGCAGCGACTGGTAGATCGCCTCAGGGGAGGAGGCCAGGCGGCGCTGCAGGGTCGTCAGCGCGAAGCCGACCATGGTGCCCCGCCGTCCCTCGCCTGCCGCCTTCAGCCGGTCCGCCCGGTTCATCTCCTCGTTCACGTAGTCGGTCACCCGCTTGTAGAGCAGGGCTTCCTGGTCCGAGAGGGGATACGTCGGGCTGTAGGCACGTCGCTCGGGGAACAGCGGCGTGCCATCGAACTTGAGCAGCTTCTCCTTGACGAGGCGACGCATGAGGTCCGAGGTGTCGATCGCGTGCGCACCGTCGCGTGGTCGCCCCTCGAAGCGATCCGCATCGAGCAGGGCCAGGAACAGCTGGAAGTCCTCCTCGATGCCGGCATGCGGGGTGGCCGTCATGAGCAGGAAGTGCCGTGCGACCGAGCCGGCCAGGCGACCGAGTTTGTAGCGCTTGGTCTCTTTCACCTCGCCGCCGAGATAGTGGGCGGAGAGCTTGTGCGCCTCGTCGATCACGACCAGGTCCCAGTCCGTCGCCTGCAGCTTGGCCTGGAGGTCCTCCCGGCGCGAGAGATGGTCGAGGCGAGCGATGAGCAGTGGACGCTCCGCGAACGGGTTGCCGCTGCGGGCCGCCTCGATCATGTCCTTGGTCAGGATCTCGAAGTTGAGGCCGAACTTGCCCCACAGCTCGTCCTGCCACTGCTCGACCAGGCTGCCCGGGGCGATCACCAGGCAGCGCTCCACGTCGCCGCGGATCATGAGCTCCTTCATGAACAGCCCAGCCATGATCGTCTTGCCTGCACCGGGGTCGTCGGCGAGTAGGAAGCGCAGCGGCTGGCGGGGCAGCATCTTGTCGTACACCGCGTCGATCTGGTGCGGGAGCGGGTCAAGGTTCGACGTCTGGACCGCGAGGAACGGATCGAATAGGTAGGCGAGAGAGATCCGTTTGGCCTCGGACACGAGCCGGAAGAGGTTGCCGTCCGCATCCATGGACCACGCTCGCCCGGCTACCTCCACGGTGAGGCGAGGCTCGTCGTCGCGGTAGAGGAGCTCCTGGTCGACCTTCCCCGTCGGCTCGTCGGTGTAGGTCAAGGTGATCGCGTTCGAGCCGTGCCACGCCACGTCGACGACCCTCACGGGTCGATCGGCCAGCACCCCGCTGACCAGCGCACCCTTGGTGAGATCCTCCAAGCGGGTCACATCAGGGGACACGGGCCAGCTCGCTTCCAATGCGGAGCTCCGACGGCGCACGACGAACAACCAGGTCGAGGCACCTGGTATCGAAAGACTGCTCCGGCTCCGGCCGCGGAACTCCTGATCACGACCCCAAGGTTACGGGAACGGTGTGACGGGCCGCTGCAAGGCGGCAATCCTGAGCTAGCGCTTGGTCAGATCCTGATGCGCTCCTTCCCCTGCGGCTCTCGGATCATCAACGAGCCGGGCGATCTTGTCCTGGTCCGTCGGTCGGGCGGGGACGTGGACGGACATGGTGAGCCAGGGGTGGGCAGGGAACTTGACCTCGATGACGTCGATGTGGATCGTGCCAACGTCGGGGTGGCGGACGGTGATCTTCCCGGTGAGAGCTTGCTCGACGTTGTAGCGGCTCCACCACTCGCAGAACCGCTCGCTCTCGTCTTGGAGGGCTTCGATCAGCTCGGCGAAGCGCTCGTCGCCGGGGTGCTCGGCGGCAGCGGCGCGGAACTGGCCGAGGAGGTGGCGGCTGCGCTCTTGCCAGCCGACGGTTCGGCGGGCGGTCGTGCCCTTGGCGAAGTAGAGCCACATGAGGTTTCGCCGCCGTTCGGGGAGTGATCTCGGCTTCCAGAGACGCTCGAAGGGGTCGTTCCAGGCGAGGAAGTCGAAGCGCGGGCCGAGCAGGCATGCGGGTGCGGGTTCGAGGGTGGCGAGCAGCCGGTTGAGCTCGGGGTCGACGCCGTCTGGCAACTGGTCAGGCTCGGGGATGGCGAGGCCGGCGAGGCGGCGGAGGTGGCGGTGGGACTCGGCGTCGAGGCGGAGCGCCCGGGCGAGCGCGTCGACGACCTGGGGGCTCGGGTCGACGGGGCGACCTTGTTCGAGCCACGTGTACCACGTCACGCTCACGCCCGCGAGCTGGGCGACCTCTTCTCGGCGGAGCCCCGGCGTGTTGCGCCGGCCCGCCACAGCGTAGAGGCCGAGGTCCTCTGGGTGCAGCTCGGCGCGGCGGGCACGGAGGAAGGCGGCGAACTCTGCCCGCCGGGTGGCTGCGGGGTCGGACACCGTGGTCCGCATAGAAGAAGCGTACCGCTCTCCTGGTAGTCAGACTGCTAGTAGGAATACCACCAGGCAGCCGGTAGGGCGGCGGGTTTACCCTGATCGTGGGCCGGTGTCACTCGAGCACCGAAGAGGCCCCCGGCGACATGCCTCGGGTCGTCTCCGTCAATCTCCTTCGATGCCAGCTCTGGTGAAGGAACTGGCAGACACGTGAAGGCGATCACATGACGGAGAGCCGACTCGCCAACGGGCGCATGGCGCGGAGAGGCGCAGCATCGTCCGCCGCCCGCACGGCGGAGGACGCACTTGCGACCACGGGGGCGAGCGGTCGTGGATCCCAGCGCGGCCGGCTCGCGATCGACATGCTCTCGCTCGCAGCGGCTGGTCTGCTCCTCGCCGCCTGCGGCGGCGGTGCCGCGTCGTCGACAACCACCACCGTCCGAGCGAAGCCAACGGCGTCTACCTCGCCGTCGACGACCGACCCGGCAACGGCAGCGGTCCTCGCCGCCTACCGCGCCGGCTGGAGGGCCTTCGAGCAGGCACTGGCGACCGCCAACCCAGAAGACCCGGCGCTGCCTGCGACCATGGTCGACCCGCAGCTCCAGTCGGTGAAAGCCAACCTGCTGGCTGACCAGCGCGAGGGGATGGTCGCTCGGGGGACAACCACCTTGCACCCCAAGGTCGTGTCGATCTCCGCGACGACGGCGACGGTGGTGGACTGCGCCTACAGCACCGCAGAGCTCGTCTACGCGTCGACGGGCAAGCCGGTGCCGCCGGTGACGCCGCCGGAGAACGACGGGGTGCGCTCGACGCTCATCCTGACGGGCAGCACCTGGAAGGTCTACAAGCAGACGGTGACGGATGGGTCATGCGCTGCTGGCTCGTGATCCCCGCGGTCGTATTGGCGGCCGCTGGCGCGGTGGTCATCGGCGCGGAACCGGCGTGGGCCGGAGACCCGAACGGCCAGTACAGCTACTCGAGCGCCCACGCCTCGGGCGGCGAGCTGGCGGTGCAGGCCGGCGTGACGGAGTGGATCCCGCCGACGAGCTCGTCGTGGGGGAAGGCTGCCCGCTCGGACTCGCCAGCGGGCAAGGTCAACCCCAACCAGCCCTACGGCTGCACCTACGCGGCCGGCGGTGCCTCGGCGACGGCAACCCTCGGGGTGGGCGGTGCGCAGCCGGGCCAGTGGGTGTTCCCGACGTGTACGGGCCCGGGCGTGCTCAATCCCATGCCGCCGGTGTGGGTCTCCGGCCCCCAACCGGCCGCCGGCATCGTCCAGGTTGCCCCGGTGGTGGTCGCAGAGCAGGCGGCGAAGAGCCTCGGGCTCGCCTCGCCGGTGATCGAGATGGCCCCGCCCGACGGCAACCCACAGCTGGTGGGGGTGGCGACGTGGCTGTGGGTGAGCCCTGCCGCCTGGCATCCCCTCACCGCCACGGCCTCGGCCGGGTCGGTGACGACCACCGCGACGGCCACGCCGACCAAGGTCGTCTGGGACATGGGCGACGGGAGCACCGTGACCTGCGACGGCCCCGGAACCCCGTATGACCCTTCGTCGCCCGATGCGACGACGACCTGCTCCTACACGTGGTCGACGGCGGGCACCTTCACCGTGACCGCCACCTTGTACTGGTCGGTCAGCTGGAGCGCCACCGGCGCGGCGGGCGGGGGGAGCCTCGGTGTCCAGGCCGGCCCGGCCACCGACGTCACCGTCCACGTCGTCCAGTCCCAGGCGATCAACACCGCAAGCACCGGGGGCAGCTGAGGAAAGAGGAAGCCCATGGCAGTGGCAGCGTCACGAACCTTGACCAACGGCCGCCCGGGGACCAACGGCCGCCCGACGATCGAGGGCACCCGCGGTGGGCCGAGCCCGGCCCGCAAGCCAGGCTGGCGCCGCCAGACGCCGCTGGTCGTGGTCGGGGTGCTGCTCGTGGCGGGCTGCGCGCTCGGGTTCGCCGACGCCTCGTTGAGTCTCGCGAGCC
>JAJZJY010000346.1 GCA_021809885.1 Actinomycetes bacterium | reverse complement strand
GCGCGGTTCGTGATGCTGGGCCCGTGACGCTGGGCCCGGGTGCATTGCTCGGTACCCTCTCCTGCACTCGGCCGTTGCAGCTGTCGGCGGGACGACCACGATGGGTCGATGCTGGCTCCGCCCCCGGGACATCGGCAGCCCGAACGTGAAGGCCGCCAGCACGTCATTTCCCGCGAGCCAGGCAGCGCCTCGGCCGGCTTGTTCGTCGCCCAAATGGTCACGGTCGACTCACGGCCCGCTTGGGGGGAGCCCTCGCTCGCGTCGGCTTCCGGCCCGATGATGCGCGGATCTGGCGGTGGCGGGATAACACTGCACCGGAGTTGGTCGTGAAGACGGAGTTCCTTGCCAATCTCGATGGCATCGCGAACCATCAGGCGGTCTCGTTCGTCGATTGCACGTCGTTGGGGGACGTGAACCTGCAAGGCACGGGATTCGCCGCCCGACAACGGGAGATGCGCTCGACGTCGGCGGATCGCCTCTCCGCCCTCCCGCCGCGTCCGCCCGGTGAGCTTCGTGTTGTTTGCCTAGGCCAGGACCGCTCAATTGACGACTGGCGTTGAGTGACCTTCATTGGGGTGGGCGCCCGAGGGCTGGCCGGAGCCGAAGCCTCGGCGAAGCGCCGCCGCAGCGCGACAGACGTCGCGATCGGCGGATGACCTCGCAAGGTCATGCCGTCACCCCCGCACAAGCGGGGGCACCCGCCCAGCAGCGAACGGCTACCGGCCGATCGTCCATGGCGGACCGCTCACCTGGCCGACTCCGGTGAGATGGAGATCCCTGTGGAATGAAGCGATATGGCGCTCGCGCGGACTCATCAACCAGAGGTCACCGGCAGCGGGGCACGGTGCGATCGGATCCCGGGGGCGCGACGCGCTCGTGCAGACCGGTGGAGCAAAGCCGCCTCGCTCCTGGCTCTACGCCGTGTTGGGCGATCCTGCGGACGAGATGAGCCAGACGTCGGAGTCTGGGTCTCCTGTTCCGTCGGGGCCGTGCCGGTCGAGTTGGAGTGGCCGAGCAGATCGAGGGCCGGCGAGCACCGGAGGCCGCGCAGCCGGCCCGACCGGAGGGCGCCACTTGACCAAGAAATACGCGCCGGTCCGTTGTGACAAGACCATTGGCCTCGCCGGCGCCAGGGGCAAGACTCCTGAGGATCGGGCATCGTTGGGGTTGTCGCAGACGACCGTTTGTCGAACCCAGCACGCCACGCCGAGCGGTCAGTTGTCGAGCCCCGGCACGCGGTAGCGGATCGTGGAGCCTTTCTCCGGCCGGGCCGGACAAGCCGCAGCCCTGCACCCTCCGCCTGTCCTCCTGATGGCAACCTGGAATCTGGGCTTGCGGAACCGGTGCGCGGCGAGGGGGAAAGAAAAAGTCGGCTCGATCGCTCCATTTCGGAGAGATCGCGTCGCACAAGCGAGCTCTTGCGTACCGGCCAGTGCATCTTCGGGCGTGCGTCTTCGGGCGGTAGGGCCGATCAAAGATAGAGTCCTGGCGCCGGCGGATTACGGGGTGGCTCGTAGCCTGGGTCTTGTTCCTCCGCAAAGGCCGTCCTGCCGCCGAACTCCTCCGACAGCTTCGTACCGAAGTAGTCTGCGGCACCGCCGACGGTTCGGCACGCCTTCTCAAAGCCGGCCAAGGAGAGTTCGAGGCCGACCATCTCAGACTCAAAGAGCACCTGGTTCTTCACCCAGAATGCACGGGCGAAACGCAAGTCCGCGTTGATCGCGTTGACGCGCGCGAAAAGGTCCGGGCTTGGCTCGACGTCGGCGAGGGCGACTGCGAAGACCTGGACGACCGGGTCGTCACCTGTCCCAGGATGAATCCGCACGTAGTAGAGCGCGCTCTCATATCGCACCGGGTAGTCGCCGTCTGGATCTTGCTTCAGCGTTTCGACACCGAGCACCTCCTTAAGGAGGGTCTCCGCGTACGCCCGCACCATGTCGGTCTTTGACATCGCTGTTCCGTTCTCCTGGTTTGGATGGTCACGACGCTCGGCTCGCGCTTCGTTTCCAGCTGTTGTCTTGGTTAAGCGGTAGCGGACTGAGGAGCTTGGTCTGAACGTCTCTTTCGCTATTTCATGCGAGCACTTGTGATTCGTACCACGCCGAGAGCCATCGGTTGCGCTCCCACATGGTCCACGCAGAGAACCCCGGGAGGTCGCCGTAGTTGAAGGCCGCCGGCACATATCCCCTGAACGTCAGGTCGTAGGCTCGGCCGTCATCGGATGTTGCGCTCCAGGCGCCGAAGTAGGCGAACCAGGTATCGCAATAAGCTTCTATTCTGTTAAGCAGCGGTGCCACGGATTCCTCAAGTTGCGGGTCGCCGAGGTCGAGATTGGGGATCTGTAGGGTCCCCTCGAGCCCTCGTCCAAGACCTTCACGCGCGACGGTGCCGTCGAACTGCACGAGACTCGTACCGAGCTCCCAGCCCAGCTGAGTAGCTGGCAACGCCGGAATGTCGTGCTTGAACGCCAGCTCCGCCTGCAGCTTGCCGGGGTCGCGCGCAGAGAACTGCAGGGCGCATCCCGGCCACTGCTCGAACGATAAATGGGCGAGCGCCTCCACGAACGGCGAGGGCTCCGCGCGCTGGCGCTCGACCGCTTCCACATCCATCTCCGCGAGCTCGTCGTGGTCGCCTCGTAGCCCGCTCGGCGGATGTGGAACTCGAATCGGTTCGCCCTCGAAGTACCTGGCGAGCTCGTCCACATGCGTGGACGCCTTCGCCATGAGGATCAACGCACTGGCGAAGAGTCGGTGGAGTGCCTCGTTCCCGCTGTGGGCGGTGTACGCGCAGCAGATGTCGATGCGCTCCGTGCTGGGGTCATCGACGAAGGCAAACAGCGTCGCATCGCCGTTGATCGAGTTCAGCCGGGTGACGATCTCGGACGCGCTGAGTCTGAGGTTCTCGACGAGCGAGCAGCGCGCCCGAATCCGGTAGCCGACGTCACCGAAGACGAGGCGGGCTGGGCCGGTCTCTATGGAGATGGGGGTGGCCGTGGGCCACCATGTCCAGTCGTCTCCGTCGATGAGCACCCACTGCTCATCGACGCTGAGCAAGCTTTGGATGGTCTCCTGCAGCGGCTCGACGATGCAGTCGGGATCGGATACTTCCCGGGGAACCCACGGCCAGATGTCGACGGTGTCGCCGTAGAGGGATCCGACGACGCAGAGCCCGCGAAGCCGCAGCCAGTAACCGGCCGTCCATGTTGCTTTTTTGGAGCCGAGGAGTGCGTCGGCGAGCCGACGAGGTGGCGTGGAGCTTCCGAGCACCTCCGAGACGGCGGCCAGGGCAGGTGCATCCTGGCTCAGCAATGTGTCGACTAGCAGCGTGGCGAACTGGCGGACGAACTGTTCGTTCGGTATCTCGCCGAATCGTTCCGCGAGCCGTTGCGCGGCGTGATCAGGTTCGACGCCGATCGCCTCGGCAAGGCCTTCGAGCAGCACTGGTGGAAGTGCGTCCCAACTGAAGTCAATTGCGTCGGTCACCTTGGTGGTCGTTCCAATCCCGGCTCGTGCCGTACCGCGAGCCTCTTCCGCGTCGGCGGTCTCCGCAGTATGACCGATCGAGCGACTGTCGGGTTCGTGGCACGTCCAAGGACCTGCTGCTCCGAAGGGAGCGACGGGTGCCACGGGGCCGACTGGTCCGAGGGGCGCGACCGGAGCGGCGGGCCCGGTTAGGCCAAAAGGTCCCGCCGCGGGAGCTGAGGGGCCGGCTGGTTCGTCGAACACCAGCGCGGCGCCGAGTCCACAGGCGATCGGGGAGATGCCCATATTGCCGCGGCACCCGGGCGAGCCGGCCGTCTCGCCGCAGACGATGAACCTCTAGTCGTGCTCGAGTGACTTGAACCAGGCGCTGAGCATCGCTTCGCAGTCCTCGGGAACAGGCACCGTTGGCAAGCTCAGCCTGAGCGCCGTCGCGGTGACCGTGCCGATCGAGGCGTTTGACACCGTCCTCGCCCAAGATGAAGTGCTGGGCCAACTCCTGGTGGGCGCAAAGATTGTGTTCGACAAGCCGGGGACCTCGGTGCCGGCCGAGACGCTCAGCCGCGAGCCCGCGGCGGTCACCGACCTCATGACCGAGAGCAGCGGCACCAACTCAAGCATGCCGTTTGACTCCTTGGCCCTCCACCTCGGGGCCGAACAGATGGAGATCCTGTCTCTGGGCTGAACGAGCGTTGCCCAGCGGGACGCGACGTCCAAAACCTTGCCGCTGTCGCCCCTCGACGCGAGCGCCCTTCGTCAGCTGAACGCGTTGGACCGGGACCGCGACGACGAACTGACCATGCCCTTATCGAGAAGTCCGGCCCGGATCCCGCCCCGCTCGTCGGGCGCGGACTGGGCCGGTTGTGGCCGATCATTGCCAGTGCGGCCGGGGGGGCTCCGCCGCGTGAATACCAGCACCAAGCGGGGCAGGTGCGTCACGTGCGGCAAAGACGGCCAGTCACCTAAAGACTTGCGACGATTCAGTTGAGCACGGGGCCGGTGGCGGTGGCCGGCCGGAGGCCATGGGTGCGTCAGACGCACATCACGGTGTCTCCAGACACCGTGATACGCTGGGCGAGCGCCGCGCTGACCAGGTCATTGCACCCTCGGGGGCGCTCGCAGAACGCGACGTCGAAGATCTGCCCCGCGACGCGATCGGCGAGCGTAGGCTTGCGGCGGCCGACGACCTCTGCGATGCCCTCGACGCCGCCGTGGGCAGCGCGAGTGCGCCACTGCCGCTCGGTGTCAGCGCTGATCGCAGGCTCGCACCGTCTCCGCCGCGCTCATGGAGTCGGTGGCGCGACACGGCGCTAGCGCCGCGACGACGATTCGCCTCGACAGCCCCGTGCCGACGCCAGATCTTCGAGCGCCTTGGATTCGGCGGAGGTGAGCGGTAGCGGCGCTGGGCTGTGGCCAGCTACGGCGCCGTATTTCCGACCTACCGAACGGTGGGTGCTCGACCCGTGCAGACTCACCACACAGCGCGACCAGGGATGGCAGCGTACATTCGATTCATCACAGTCCGTGAGAAACTGGCGCCCCTCGAGCCAACTCAGTCATTGAGAACCGGGTGAAATGTTTCTATGCTGTGGAGGCTCAGCGATCCGAGCGCGCCCGGTCCTGCCTAGTGGCGCTTGATGAGAAAGGTACTGGTGGCGACGTTGCGGCGACTCATGGTTGCACTTGCAGCAATTGGGGCGACGGCTGCTCCTGCTTCACTTCTTGGTGGCGGCGCAGCGGCGGCGGCTACGAACTGCTCGGCGACCTACGCCTCGGGAGGGAACTGCACCACCGTCAGTGCGTCGAAGCCCGTGGTGGTGACGATCTCCAAGACGGCGAGCGGAACCTCCGCGCAGATCGAGATCCCTGCTGGCGCGCTGCCGTCTGGCACGACGCTGAGCGTGGTGCCGGTGGCCAACACCGGGTCGATCTCCGTCGCGATCGGCAGCAGCTCAAACACCTCGACGGCCTCCTACGTGGCGGCGTTCTCGATCACCTGGACCACCCCGAATGGCAAGACCCCCGCGGCTTCCAAACCGATCGTGCTCGTCGTGCACAACCCGGCCATCAAGCCCGGCGACGTGA
>JAJZJY010000345.1 GCA_021809885.1 Actinomycetes bacterium | reverse complement strand
GTCGGGTGCGAAGCGACGGCTTCGACCACCGACGCGGCGATGCTTGGGTCCACCTGCAGCTGCGCGGCGGCCTCCTGGTAACCCATCCCCACCGCCCCGAGGGTGGTGTGCGGGAACCCGACGCCGACCACCCCCTGGTAGCGGGCAGGTGCAGGAAGACGCCACGCTTGCAGGACCGCGCCGCCGTTGTTGGAGCTGCCGGTTGTGCCCGTCCCCGGGATTGTCGAAGTGGTGGTCGTCGAGGTGGCGGACGTGCCGGTGGCCGGGCGGACGGCTGCGCCCGCCACAGCCCGAGGACGCGGCGGGCTCGACCGCCCGAGGCCGGTCACCGCCACGACAACACCGGCCGCGGCCAGGACGGCAAGGCCGGCGAGCGCCACCCCGAGGCGCCTCGACATCGATCAGGCGAGCCCGTAGAAGGCGTTGACGAGCGGGATGGCGACACCGAGGAGGAAGGCGCCGCCCAGGGCCCACAGCAGGCCGGTCTTCGCTCGTACCGACAGGTCCGGCCGTGAGCTGTGGTTGGCGAAAGCCATCGTCCCCGCCGACAGCAGCGCGCCGGCGCCACAAAGGATCAGGGCACCCCACATCAGCCACGACAGGATCGTGTTGATCCCCGAGCTGATCGGCAGGCCGGCCGACGACGGCGTGACCGGTGGCAGCCCGCCGCTGGCAACCAACAGGGCTACGTGGTGGAACGCGAACAGCACGAGCATCCTCCTGTCTCCGGGGTACTTCGCTTTATGATGCCCAACACAGTTGCTTACAGGTTTTGCGGACCGTCCCGCGAACCCCTCTGAGCGGAAGTCATGGCCGTGGAACTGACCGTCGGCCAGCAAGCTCCAAGCGACGCGCTCAAGTGGGCGGCCGCCGGCGGGGCGCTCGTCGTCGGCCTCCTCGTGGTCCTCTCGTTGGCCGGACCCCTGATCGCCAGCCAAGGCGCGACAGCCCCAGCCCTCGCCATCTGCGGCGCGCTGCCAGTGGGGTCGCTCCTCCCCGACGGCAGCCGCCTCACCGCCAGCCAGACCTCCAACGCGGCGATCATCACCGCAGCAGCCACCTCGGCAGGCGCCGGAGAGGCCGGCGCCATCGACGCCGTCGACGCGGCGATGACCGAGTCCCGGCTCAACAACGTCGACTACGGCACCCTGGGGGCGTTGGGCCTCTTCCAGGAGACCCCCGCCGACGGGTGGGGCAGCGCCGCGCAGGTCATGAACCCCGAGTACGCGGCGAACGCCTTCTTGACGCGGCTCATGGCCATGCCCGACTGGCACGCCATCCCCACCGCCGTGGCCGCCCAGGACGTCGAGCAGTCCGCCTACCCCGGCCGCTACCAGACCTGGGTCGGCGTGGCCGGCGAGATGGTCGCCGGGCTCCGCGGCACCGGGGCGTGCAACAACGCAACGACGACGCTCACCGGGGCGACCACCGCCTTGCCGGCTGGCTTTGCCCTTCCCGCCGGGACACCGGCATACGTAGCCGGTGCCATCGGCTACGCGGTCGCCCAGCTCGGCAAGCCGTACGTGTGGGGCGGGACGGGCCCGGACGGCTTCGATTGCTCCGGCCTGGTCATGATGGCCTACCGGTCGGTGGGGATCGACCTGCCACGGACCACCTACGCCCAGGTGTACGCCGGCCAGCCCGTCTACGGCGCCGGCCAGCTCGCCCCCGGCGACCTGCTCTTCACCGAAGGGAGCGACCCGGGACCAGGAGGAGCACCGGGTCACGTCGGGCTCTACATCGGCTCCGGGCTCGTCATCGACGCCCCCTACACCGGCCACCCGATCGAGGTCAGCCCACTGTCGTCGTGGCTGTCGCAGCTGGTCGCCATCCGCCGCATCCCCTAACACAACCTCCAGGCCGCCGCCAACCCACCGCCTCACACCCAGGACCTCGAAAGACCCGTGACCACAACCAAGCCCGAACAGGCCGCCCTGCGACTCACCACCGTCGCCGCGTACCTCTCCGTCACCGATCAGACCGTGCACCGCTGGGTCGAAGCAGGCACCTTCCCGATCGCGGTCCGACTGGCCAACGGCCGCTACGCCATCGACCCCGACGGACTGGTCACCTGGCTCCGCTCCCGCTACCTCGGCCGCCCAGGACCGCCCGCTCCGACCGCTCCCCTCCTCGACGCCGACGGGCGGGTCGCCAACCCCCTCCTCCCAGGCCGAGAGGTACAACGTCTCCTGCGGGTCACCTCCACCCAGCTGCGCTGGCTCATCGACAGCGGCCAGGCGGGAGCCTACGACCTCACCTCGGGGACGCTGCGCTACGACACCGCCGACCCGTCTCTGCGCGCCACCCGCCGCCAGCGCGCCCGGGTCCGACGCGAGCCGCGCCGCGAGCCGATCGCAACCCTCCTCGACCGGCTCGCCGACGGCCCCCTCGACCCCAACTCCGGCGAGGACCTCGATCTGGCCGCCCCAGCGGCCCTGCACGCCGCCCAACGCGAAGGCCTGACATGGAGCTCGGTGGTGCCCCTCGACGTCGAGAGCATCGGGCTCGCGTACGTCTTGGCGGCCCTGTCCTCCACCTACTTCGCCACCCTGACCGGCAGCCACGCCGCAGACCTCGGGCTCCCGTCCCCCGCCAAACACGACAAGCCGCTGGCGGTCACCTGGCAAGGCGTCGAAACACAGCAGGCCCTCGACGCCCTCCGCCGGCCCCGTACCCTCGGCATCACCACCGTCGTCGCCATCAGCGCCCCCGGCGACTGGGTGGACCAACTGCAAGGACGACAGTTGAAAGTCGTGGTCGTCGTGCCCGCGCTCCAGCGCAGCACCCCGCCCTCCCCGATGGGTGCCCGTCCCCGGCGCAGCCCACCCCGAGAGCCCTGACCGTTCGTCCGTGCTGACCGGCGCTACCTGCGCCAGGAGGTTCACAGCGCCGGGCCGCACGCCACGCCGGCGGCGACCGTGGCAGCAGTGCTGACGGCCGTTGAAACCTGTGGCGTAAGCCGGGCGCTGAGCATTTGCTGCGCTGCTCGGAGACTGGCCGCGCCGGTGGCCTCGACGGCCACCGCCGCCCCCCGGGCGAAGGTGTCGAGGCTTGCCGTGGGCAAGAGCAGCGCCCAGTGGCAGGTCCCGCCGACCACCGCCTGGAGATCGGGTCGATCGTCCACAGCACGCCGCTCCACGGCCTCCGCGACGGCCATGCGGCCCAGGGGCTCACCCGCCGCCCGCGCCCAGCGGCGGGCGGCGGGACCGGGAAATCGCCCATGTAGACCGTTGGCGCGTCGCACGAGGACGGCCAGCGATGCCGTCCTGTCGAAGCGGCGCCCGGCCCGGTCGGCCGCCTCCCGCATCGAGTTCCACTCATGCTGCGCCCACAGCCCACCCGCAGGCACCGGCCTGACAGCACCAGAGCGGGACGCGGTCCTGACACGCGACCAGGCGGCGATGCCTGACGGGCCAGCGACCGCCAACCAGGAGGCGGGATCGTGACCGTCGGGGAGGATGACGACGAGCACCTCGCGCCCTCGCTCGGCGGCGGCAGCAGCGACCCGGACGTTGGAGTCGATGCCCGGTCCGTCCCCGTCGAAGGCGATCACCGGCGCAGCGCCGTGAAGCCCGAGGACGTGGCCGAGCTGCTCGGGGGACAGCTCCCGGCCCGACTGGGTCACCGGGCAGAACAGGTCGCCTGAGCCAGCCTGTATGGCCGCCACGGCGATGGCCATGGCGTCGAGGGTCCCCTCGACAACCACCACCTGACCGCCGGCCGCCGGCGGCGGAAGCGGCTGGTAGAGGTTCACCGACTTGTCGTAGAGGCGGGTTCGCGGCGGGTTCTTGTACTTCGGCCAGCGCTGGTCTGCCACGTTGCGGCCGATCAAGCCCGCCATCTGCCCGGCACCGTCGCGGACAGGAACGAGCACCCGCTGGCGGTAGTAGTCATAGAGGCGGCCGCCGTCGATGCTCCGGAGGGCCAACCCGGCGTCCACCAGCTCCTCGGGACTGAAGCCAAGACCGCCGAGCCGCCTGACCAGCCCGTCGCGCTGTGCTGGGGTGTGGCCCACCTCCCGCCGCCCGGTGTGTTCCTCCAGCCACCGAACCTGGATGCCACGGCCCCTCAGGTAAGCATCGCCGCGCCCGTGGAGGGCGTCGCAGCTGTAGTAGCCCCACGCCGCCCGCAGCGCCTGGCGTACTCGCTCGGGCGGGGTCCTCCCGAGGTCCGGGCGCTCGGCGGCACCCGACACCCCGTTGCCGTGATCAGCTCCGCCGCCGAGGTGCCACCCGGCAGCGCTCGGCGCCGCGCCTACGCCGGGTCCGGCGCCAGCCCAGGCGTTGGTCAAGGGGCGCCCGCTGTCGAGGACCGCCACCGCTTCGCGCCAACTCACACTCTCGGTCTGGCTGACCCATTCGATCACGTCGGCGCCGACCGGGTTGCCGTCAGGCTTGCGGGGCGAACAGGCAAAGCAAAACCAGAGGTCGTTGTCGAGGTGCAGCCGCATCGACGGGGTCCGGTCGGGATGGCCGTGGCTGGGCATCGGGCAGCGGACCGTCACCGAGCCGGCCTGCCCGTCGCTGACCGGGAGCCCGGTCCGCCGGGCCACCTCGGCCAAGCGGTGCCTGGTCTTGGCCTCCTCGATCGGGGAGGGTCGGTTCACAGCCCGAGAGACGCGACCGGCGACGAAGGGTAGCCTAAGGTCGCCTCGGATTCGACGAACCGGCGACCGTCGGCGCACCACTGGCCAGACCGGTCCGCGTAGCCGACGACCACTGGAAGGCGGTCGGGCAGCTCGGAGGCGGTGTGGATGACCACTCCTTTGCCCAACTGGGTGACGCCGAGCTGCTCGGCCGATGCAAGGCTGTCCGTAGCCAACCGGCGGCTGTAGCCCATGGTCAGTTGGACTCCTGCCGCCTGGGCGGCCCGGCGAAGCCCGGCCGCCACCCACTCCACCCGATGGCGACCTTCCTCGCGTTGCGCCTCGTGCATGTTCACCGGCCTCCTGGGATCGACCTGTCGCTCCGCCATCAAGCCGGTGCACCGCCAGCAGCGGTCGCTTGGGGCAAGCTCCGACGGACGCCATCGAGCGCCCGCAATCGGCCATCGACCAGCCAGGGACCGGGAGGTCGGCCTGATCGGCGAACTCTGACCCGGCACCTCCCGAGGCGGGACCGAGGACGCCCCCGATTGGGTCGGCCGTACCGCAAGGCGATGCCCCTCAGGTCACCGGCTCGTACTGCATCACCTCTCCGCCAGGAAATAACGCCGGCGGCGATGTCAGATGTCAGCTCGTGGGGGCTCGTGGGGTCAGGCGGGTCAGGACGTGGAGCCGATGGCCGCCGATGGTGCGGCGGTGTCGGTGTTCCAGCGCTGGGCGGCGGCTTGGAGGACGTCCCAGGGGCTGCCGAGCGGTGGGGTGTAGGAGAGGTCGAGGTCGTTGAGCTGATCGACGCGCAACCCGGCGTGGATGGCGGTGGCGGCGGTGTCGATGCGCTTGTGGACGGCGCTTTGGATGGTGCCGACCATTTGCACGCCGAGGAGGCGGCCGGTGGTGAGGTCGCCGGTGGTGCGGACGTGCACGGTGGTGGCGCCGGGGTAGTAGGCCTTGTGGTCATCGGCCGTCGACGCC
>JAJZJY010000344.1 GCA_021809885.1 Actinomycetes bacterium | reverse complement strand
GAGGAGGGTTGGGAGCTGGGTCCCGGCCTCGAGGTGGGCGGGCCGGGCATCCGAGGCTGGCAGTGGTGTACCTCCAGCTCCGGATGGTCGTCGCGCTGCGCGCCGACCTCGGCGCGAACGCCGCGGCGCAGCTGGCCGTCAGGTTCGGCGGGCTGTACCGGGAGGACTACTTTCGCCGGAAGCTCAACGGCCAGATCCCCTTCAACCTCACCGAGGTCATGGCGCTCGTCATCGAGTTCGGCTCAGCACTCGAGCCGATCGTTCTCGGCACCTCGACGCTGCTTCCGGGATCTCCGACACCAGGTCAGCCCCCGGGCTGAGTCGCGCAGCCGCGGCGACAGAGCGCGCCGCTCATCGTCGCTCGTTCGCAACTCGAGCCCTTCTTCGGATGTCGGTGTCCGATGCGGCGTGGGACATCTCGCCAGCTCTGGTCCGGCCGCTCGCGATCGTTGCGTGCCCATGAACGGCACCTCGGCGCGCACGAAGGTCGGGATACTGGGACAACCAATCTGCGTGGTAGGGGACGCGGGGTTCACTCCAATGCTCGGTCCGAGTCCTGCCAGTCGGCCGGCTTCGTCGACGACGGCTCCCAGGCCTTCATGTCTCAACCGTCGAGAACAATGACCTCTGCTGCCAGGAATGACGGGTACCTCGGGTCATCGGGTGCAGCCGTCCCTCCGACCAACTCGATGGCTTGGCCTTCCCGCACGAGTGGCGTGCCGTCGGCGCCCGCCAGGAGCGCCCCGCCCGAATTAAGCTTGTGAGGGGCCAGGATGACGACGGGCGTTCGTGTGCCACTTGGCGATTCGATCGCCAAGCCGGAGCCGTCGGTAGCCCACCACAGTGCTCCTGCGGCCAGTGCCAGTCGAGAAGGCCCGGCCGCCTTGAGCACCGATCGACGCTGCATTCCCCTCTACAGTACTGACCCTGGTCAGAGCTGAAGCCCACGAAGCGTCGGCGCCCTGCCTCCACCGAACGACGTCGATGGCTGAGGGCTGCGAGACGGGGCACCTGCCATCTGGATGATCTCCGCCCCCCGCGGTGACCGATTGTCGGGAGAGCGCAGTCTCCCCCGGCGATGCGGCCTCCTGGGTGTAACGCTGGGGTGGGAGCGGACAATAGGGGGTGTGGAGGGGCCGACCGAGGAGACGGAGCAGTGGTCGGCAGCCCTCGGGGGCAGCGGCCAAGCCTTTGCCGCCCTCTTCGACGCACACCGCGACAGGGTGTACCGCTACGCCCTGTATCTCCTCGGCAACGTCCACGACGCCCAGGACGTGACCGCCGGCGCCTTCCTCGAGTTGTGGCGTCGGCGCAACGCCGTTCGTCTCGTCGAGGGCTCCGTCCTTCCGTGGCTCCTCGTCACGACCTCGAACCTCTCGCGTAACACGAGGCGGCACCTGCGCCGCCATCGCGCCTTCATCCGAGGCCTTGCGCGCTCTGAGCCGGTCGAGGGTGCGGGTGAGGCAGCCGAAGCCCAGCTCGAGACGGCCCGCTCGACGAGCGAGATCGGGAAGGCCCTGCGCTCGCTGTCCAGGCCGGATGCCGCCCTCCTCGCCATGACGGCGTTCGAGGGTCTCTCCCCGTCCCAGGCAGCCGAGGCGCTCGGGATCTCACCTGCTGCCGCCCGAACCCGGCTCCACCGCGCTCGGAACCGCATGGCGAACGCCCTCAGAACCCCGCAGGCAGAGAGCCTCGGCATACGTGCACGAGAGGAGCCGCGATGACCCTGAGCGAGATGGACCCGGTCTTCGCCTCCGCCCTTCGCGGCGCCCTCGTCGCCCATGTGGAAGGCACCGCCCGGCGGCGCCGCCGGTGGCACTGGAAGCTCGGGGCCGGCGTCCTGGCAGGCTCGAGCGTCCTCGCAGGAGGCGTCGCCGTGGCGGCCACCCTGCTCTCACAGCCCGGCGGGACGGTGACCACCCCGCTGGGGACCGCGGTGACGGTGACCCGCACCGGGACGGCGACGGTCGACCTCGGCTCCCCGCCCCGGGGCGCCAACGGCGTCTCAATCACCCTCACCTGCCTGAGCGCCGGCACCTACGTCTTCCCTGGTGGTGCGAGCTCGACCTGTACCAAGGGGTCCCAGACCGGCTTGGTCGAGCCCCTGGGTGCCGGTGAGACGTCGGTCACCATCACGTCGAAGCCGACGAACTCGTGGAAGCTGCGCGCCGTGTTCGTGCAGCAGGTGACGACGCAGTGGGCCGTCAACGCCAAGGGGGAGACCTACGGCGTTCCGAACCAGAACGGCACACCCGACCTCCAAGCCGTCCCGCTCAGCGCCGGGATCCCGGGTGGGTACGTCGAGTCCAAGGCGCTCAACTGCGCCGACGGGGGTGACGTGAGCAATCCTGCCCAAGCCGTGGCGTGGGACACGTTCTCCAAGAAGACGAAGACGTTGCTCCCGGTCTACACACGCAACGGCTCGACCATCCTCGGCTCCTACGTGGTGGGCGGGTCGGGACCCGGGGTTCGCGTCGTTCCTCTGTCCACAGTGGCAGAGAAGTTCTGCCAAACGACACGGACGAGGGTCGCCCCGTCGACCGGAGTCGCCATCCCCAACGTCGAGGGGGAACCGGAAGGCACCGCTGCCGGCTCGCTCAGAGCCCTCGGCTTGGAGGCACAGGTGACGGAGCAACCGAGTTCGGTGGTGCCGCAGGGCGAGGTCATCACCCAGTCACCCGTTGCCGGGGCAGAGGTTCCCAATGGGTCCTCCGTGCACCTGACCGTGTCGACTGGTCAGCCGACAGATTCGATTCGTGAGCAAAGCACCGCATCCCCTACCACGCAGCCTCCATGAGCTGGTTCGGCGCCCAGAACGCCGGCAGGTGGTCACTTACGAACCCGGTTCGATCCGTTCCACGGATGCCACTCGATCGAGAGAGCGATCGAACGAGGCCACCCGCGCGATGCCCGTACTCTCTGCGCAAGCGACCAGGTACGCCTCGGCGAAGTCGATCCGCTCCGTCTCGTACACCTCGACAGCCCGCAGCAGGAGTGACGGGTCGACGCAGACGACCGAGCCGAAGGCGATCAGCGAGCGGAGCGCCTGGGCAACTTGATCGCGCGGGGCCTCGTAGAAGGACTCCAGCACGTACACGGTCTCGGCGGCCACGACGTCGGTGAGCAAGAGCTCGACCTCCGTGCGCAGGTACTCCGTGGCCGCCTCTGCCATATCCGCAGGATCGCCGGTGAGATGCCGTACCAAGACGTTCGTGTCGATGAACGCACTCACCGGCGTGCGGCCGCTCGCACGCTCCTGGTCTTGCGAATGACCTGGTCCCACGCGACGTTGCGTTTGGCGGCTGGCACCGAAACCGTGCCTCCGAGGTCCAAGAAGTTGGGGAACTTCGCCAGGACTGCCCGGTGCCCTTCGACCCGGAACACGATCTCATCGCCGTCCGCGATGCCAAGGGCATCCCGAACGGCCTTCGGCACGGTGACCTGCCCCTTCGAGGTCACCCTTGCGGCAACGTCCATCTATGTGCCTCCTTACTTGCCTCCGTAAGTAAGGATACCCCTAATCGAGCGGGTGCCCCCTACCGCGCATCCCCGAACGGTCGTTACCGAACCGCCGCGGGGTGTGGCCTACCGCCGGGTCGGCAGGACACATTGTCAGGTGGCGAAGGCACGGCGCTCACTCTCGCGAGCACTGGGTGCGGCTCGGTCATGGCTTCCCTGAGCTGGGGCTGTGGGAGGTCCACCTGCTATCGCGTGGACTCCCCTGCTATGAGCGCGCATTGTCCGATGTCGGCTGCTCGTGCGAACACGCCACTCGAAATTCGTCGCGCGTTGGCGCTGGTCATGCCATCACAGACCGGTGACAGCTGATGGGAATCGGACTCGAGCCCGCGGGCGTAGTGCTCGCCTGCGTGCGTCGCATCTCGAGCTCACCGTGATCGATACGCGTCCCGCCGGTGCTCGACGCGGAGGACGACAACCTCTCTGGACTCGTCGAGGACGCGGTAGAGAACTCGGTAGGTGCCCCGCCGTGCCGACCAGATGCCGGCGAGGTCGTCACGGAGTGGCTTCCCAACGGCCTTCGGCTGAACAATCAGCGTGGCAGTCAGGAAGTCGATGACCGCCGCAGCGACGGACTCGGGGAGTCGGTCGCTGATCGCTCGACGAGCCGGTGGGGTGAGGACAAGCTCGTACTCACCCTCACCACACGGGTTCACCCGCGAAGGCGACGCACCGCCTCGACGCCGCGTACGACGTCTCCACGGGCGTACGCCTGGTCGGCCTCGCGGATGTCCGCCAACGCGTCCGGATCGCTCAACACGTCGATCGTCTCTTCCAGCTCCGCCAGGTCGTCGACGCTGATGAGGACGGCCGCTTCGTGCCCGTTGCGAGTGACGATGATTCGTTCGTGCTGGTACTCGACCCGGTCGATGACTTCGGAGAGGTGGTCCCGGACGGCCCGCAGTGGCTCGATGCTCACGGCCACAATTGTGGCGCTTCCGTAGCTGGCCGTCAAACCATCCCTTGCAGCAGCTCGACAACGTGACCGAGTTGGTTCCGAACGCCGCGGCGGTTCGAATAGCGACAACTCAGCACCACCCGATGTAACGAAAAGCCAGCCGGTGTCCCCCGAATGGGCGGACGCCGGTGACGCGTCCGGGCCCGGTTCGGGGCCGGTGGGAGTCTCGGTTCTCGCTGTCGCAGGCACCCAGAAGTAGGGGTACGCATGGCGTTCGGGGGTGATCTCGACCCGGTCGATCAGCTCGCGAAGCAGCTGCTTGACGGCGTCGGGATTGCCGTCCTCGATGGTCCGGCGGATCTCGGTGCAGAGGGCTCGGAGCTGGTCAAGGGTGGGAAGCTGGGGCGTGGCGTCCTTCAGCTGGGCGGTCAGCTGCTTGCAGTGGGCGACAAGTTCGTCGCGGCGCTGGGTGAGTTCCGTGACCCGGGGCGAGCAGATGGCTGCAGGCATCTCTCCGGTCTCGAAGGCTTGCAGGTAGTGGTTGAGCCCTGCCTCGGTGTCGCGTAGCTGGGCCTCGGTGCTGGCCAGCTCGGCTTCGAGGCGCGGACGGCTGTCCGCCACCTCCGCGATCGCCGCGGCGAGGGCTTGCTCGACCAGGTCGGACCGGGACAGGGTGCGGATCAGGTCGTCGATGACGCCGGCCTCCAGGTCTTCGGCGGGGACTCGTCTGCTCCGGCAGCCGTAGGTGCCCTTGGTCTGGCGGTTCCGGCAGGCGTCGTAGCGGTAGAAGCCGTTGCGGCCCTTGGTGCCCGCCCCGATGTAGGCGCCGCCGCACGCCCGGCACCGGAGCATCCCGGTCAGCAGGTACTCCGACGTGTTCGGCGCCCGGTTCTCGACCAGCGCGGCTCGCTCGGGCGAGGTGAATCCCCTTGGGTTTGATGGAGACTCGGGTTTTTGGATTCCAACCAGTTGCTGGTCGGCCTGTTCGTCAGCGTAGGCGGCCTCGAACTCGATCGGTGGAACGTCGTGGAGGTAGCCGTGGAGGCGCTCGGCGTTCCACCAGTGCACCCACGAGAGCGTCGCCGCGAGGCGCTGATTGACGAGACGCGCCGACCGGCGTCTCGATGGTGACAGGGGCCTCTGTCCATTGTCGAGCCG
>JAJZJY010000343.1 GCA_021809885.1 Actinomycetes bacterium | reverse complement strand
CGGGTACCACGAGGCGTCGGCCGAGGACGCGCGTCGGCGCATCGTCAGCTTCTTCGACGCGCACTTGAGCGCGTAACACACGTGGCGGGCGCACGACGGGGTGTTCAGACCTAGATCCAATACTGGGTGTTTAGACCATTTTCCGCCGAGTCCTCTCAGCCGACTAGAGTCCAACGGCTCCTGATGAGCTCCGCACGTCCGGAACCGGCTGCTTCGACGCGGTGCGAGGTCGCGGCTGCTCTTTCAGATAGCCGAGGGACGATCACCCGCAATCCGAAGGGGCAGAACGGACACCTCATAAGTCGGCGGAACGACATTCACGAGCCGCACCTGGCGGCGCGCGAAGTGGACATTGGACTCTGGCCAACGGGACGCGTATGGCCGACGATGACTCGATGAGCGCTCCTTCGATCGCGAAGACCGGTCGCCGGCTACGCCTGCAGCTCCCGGCAGCCCTCTTCGCGGCGGCCCTGACCGGCGTGGCGCTTGGCGGGGCACTGCACCTGGCCGGGCTTCCCGGCCCGGGCGACGTGGCGTGGGACGCGACCGGTGCGTTCGGTGCTGCTTACTCGCTGTGGACGATGCTCGACAGCCTGCGGCGGACGCGGGTCGGGGTGGACGTCATCGCACTGCTGGCACTGGTCGGTGCCCTGGCGACCGGCGAGCACCTCGCCGCTGGAGTCGTCAGCACCATGCTCATGAGTGGCCGGGCGCTAGAGTCCTGGGCGGCGAGCCGAGCCAGGCGCGACCTGCAGTCGCTCCTCCAGCGGGCGCCCAGGACCGCCCACCGCTACACGTTGACGGGGCTCGAGACGGTGCCCCTCAGCGAGATCGCGCCCGGCGACCGCCTTATGGTCGGGTCAGGTGAGCTGGTTCCCGTCGACGGCAACCTGGAGGTTGCCGCCGTCCTCGACGAGTCGGCCCTGACCGGTGAGCCGATCCCCGTGGAGCGCGCGGCGCGAGAGGCCGTGCGAAGCGGAGTCGCCAACGCCGGGGCTCCTGTCGACGTGAGGGCAACCGCGACGGCGGCCGACAGCACCTACTCGGGAATCGTGCGCCTGGTCCAGCAGGCCGAAGCGGCGCAGCCACCCTTCGTCCGGCTGGCCGATCGCTACGCCCTGTGGTTCTTGGGGCTCACCCTCGCCAGTGCAGGGATCGCCTGGACCGCCGGAGGTGCAGCCCGGGCCGTGGCCGTCCTCGTGGTCGCCACCCCGTGCCCCCTCATCCTGGCGGCGCCCATCGCCCTGGTGGGCGGACTGTCCCAAGCCGCTCGCCGGGGTGTGGTCGTGAAGGGCGGTGGCGTGCTCGAGCGGTTGGCGTCGTGCTCGACCTTGCTGTTCGACAAGACCGGCACGCTCACCGCCGGCCGACCCGAGGTGACGGCTGTGTTCGTCGCCGGAGACCACAGCGCCGGCGAGGTGCTGAGCCTCGCGGCCTCGGTCGACCAGCTGTCGCCGCACGTCCTGGCGAGCGCGGTGGTCAAGGCCGCCGAGGCACGCGACCTGCCGCTCCACCTGCCTGAGGCTGTCGAGGAGGTGGCAGGCCAGGGCATTCATGGCAAAGTCGACGACCACGCGGTGGCTGTCGGCAAGGCGGCATGGGTGGGCGTGGTGGGCAATCCCCCGTGGGCCAAGGCGGCACGTCGCCGGGCCCGCCTCGACGGCACGCTGACCGTCTTCGTGGCCATCGACGGGGAGCCGGCTGGCGTCCTCGTCCTCGAGGACCCGATCAGGGCGGACGCCGCGCGGACCGTGCAGGCCTTGCGACACGGTGGCATCGATCGGATCGTGATGGTGACCGGTGACCGCCACGAGGTGGCGGAGACGGTGGGGGCAGTGATCGGGGTGGATGAGGTCGTGGCCGAACGCACGCCGGCCGAGAAGCTCGACGTGGTACGCGAGGAGCGACGCCGGGCGCCCACGGTGATGGTCGGCGACGGCATCAACGACGCCCCGGCGCTGGCACTGGCCGACGTGGGGGTGGCAATGGGGGCGCGTGGCGCGACCGCCTCCTCGGAGGCGGCGGACATGGTGCTCATGGTGGACCGGCTCGAACGGCTCGGCCTGGCCCGTTCGATCGCCGCACGGACGAGGCGCATCGCCGTCCAAAGCGTCGTGGCGGGTATGGGCATGTCCCTGGCGGCGATGACCGCCGCCGCCTTGGGGTGGCTGCCTGCGGTGTGGGGCGCCGTGCTGCAGGAGGGGATCGACGTGGCTGTCATCCTCAACGCCCTCCGTACGCTGTGGCCAGCCCCCGAGGTCGGGCGTCTCGACACAGAGGCCTCCGAGCTCGCCCGTCGGTTCGGCGACGAGCACGCCCAGGTCCGGTCGGTGGCCGAGCGCCTGCGAGTTGCCGCCGACGCGCTCGGAACGGTCGGGACTGCCACAGCGCTGGCGCAGGTACGCCAGGTGCACCAGATGCTGGTCGATGAGGTCGTCCCCCACGAGGAGGCAGAGGACCGCCAGCTCTACCCCGCGCTCGACCGGGCGATCGGCGGCTCCAACCCGACGGCGCCGATGAGCCGAGAGCACGTGGAGATCGTCCGCCTGGTGCGACACCTCGGCCAACTCGTAGACGAGCTGGGAGAAGAGGGCTGCGACGAGGAGGACACCATCGAGCTACGCCGCCTGCTCTACGGCCTCCACGCCGTCCTCCGCCTGCACACGGCACAAGAAGACGAGAGCTACCTCTCGCTCGGCGAGGAATCGAGCGAGGACCCGCCGGCACCGAGTGGCTAGCCCAGGCGGTCCTCTCAGGCGCCCTCTCGCGGTCCGCTCGCGGTGCGCTATAAGGCACCGGAGCTGAGGCTCAGCCGTGCCGGAGAGAACCGCAGATGTGTGTCGCGGCACCCTGACTGAACGGCTCGCGCACTGGTTCCGCGACCACCCGGGCTCACGCCGGGGGGCAAAGGCGGCGAGCGCTGTCCCAGTGGGCGCGGTTCCTTGACCGGCACCAGACGTGGCGCCATGGCGACAGCAGCGAGGAGGACAGGCACTCCAAGCGTCACCACGAGCAACGCCCACCAAAAGTGCGCAGGTGACGGCAGTGCGAGCGCGAAGAAACCCCGCGACCACGAGACGGTGCTCACGATGGCGGCGCCGCCGGCCATTGCGGCCACGAGCAGCACCCGAAGGGGGGTGAGGGGACGGGCGACCAAAAGCAGCACCACCAGGCCCAGCACAAGCAGGGACCAGGTCGCCACCGTACGGGCCTCGACCAAGGGCGCGCCAGCGACACTCCGAGCGCAGACGAAGGCTCCGAGGGTGACCGCCCCGGCCACCACACCCGCAGTTACGGCGAAGCGGAGCACGCGGTCCACGTATCCCGTCCGCGCCCGGGGCGCCCCGGGCGCGAGGGCCAAGAAGAAGCCCGGGATGCCGATGGTGAGGCCGCTCACGACGGTCAGATGGCGAGGAAGGAACGGGTAGGCAAGGCCGGAGATCCCCACCGCCACGGCGAGCAAGGCGCGTAGACGCTCTTGGTCACGAACAGGTTGGCCACCCGCTGCACGTTGGCGATGACCCGGCGACCCTCACCAAGGACGTGGGGAACCACCCCGAAGTCGCTGTCGACGAGTACCAGCCGGCCGACCGCTCGGGTGGCCGGGCTGCCCGTCCCGATGGCCATGCCGATATCGGCGACCTTGAGGGCTGGGATGTCATTGACGCCGTCCCCGGTCATCGCCACCACGTGGCTGCGTGCCTGGAGGGCGAGCACGGCGTCCCGCTTCTGGTGCGGCTGGACCCGGCCGAACACCGACGACCCTTCAAGCGCCGTGGCCAGGGCATCGAGGTCGGACGGCAGGGTGCGGGCGTCCACCGAAAGCCCGACCCCTGGCACGCCGACCCGGGCGGCGACCGCGGCGACCGCGGCGACGGTGGTCGGGCTGTCGCCTGACAGCACTTTGATAGCGACGCCTTGCTGCTGGAGTTAGGCGACCGTGCGGGCGGCCTCAGGCTGCAACCGCTCCCCCAACACGACCAATGCGGCGGCGGCGAGGCCAGACAGCAGGTCGTCGCCGCGCAAGGGTGCCGCCCCGCGAGCAAGGACGAGAGCCCGCCGGCCGACCGCGGCATGGGCCGACACCCGGGCGGCGACGCGTCCGGCCAATCGGGGCAGCACCACCTCGGGCGCGCCGAGTAGCCACCTCCCCGTGTCGGCAAAGTCCTTCGCGCTCCACTTGCGCGCCGAAGAGAACGACACCGCGCGGTGCAGCCGCCAGCCTCGCGGAGCCCGCAGGGCACGCGCCGCCAGCATGGTCGAGTTCGGAACTGGGTCGGCGGCGGCCATCGCCGCCAGGGCCTCGGCGGCTCGGGTGCCATCCAGGAGCTCTACCGCTGGCAAGCGCATGCCGGGCTCGGTGAGCGTGCCGGTCTTGTCGATGCACAGGACGTCAACCCGGGCGAGGCCCTCGATCGCCGCCAGTTCCTGGACGAGGACCCGCCGAGGGCCACCCGCGTGGCGCCGACGGCGAAAGCGATCGAGGTGAGCAGGATGAGGCTCTCGGGGACGATGGCCCCCACGCCGGCCACCGTGCCGCGGATCGCCTCGTCGACCGTCAGACCAGACCGGGTGGCCTGGCTCGTCGCACGCAGCACGCCCGCAGGGAGCATCACCCAGGTGACCAGCCGCAAGAGCCGGTTGTTGCCCTGCACGAGCTCGGACCGCACCAAGCTGAACCTCCGGCCCTCACGCTGGATCCGCTGGGCGGTCGCGTCGTCCTCTACCCGGCTAACCTGTCGAGTAGCCGGGGGGGATTGCACCCCCCGGCCCTCACAGATCCGGACGTGACAGTCTCCCGTCATCCGGCTCCTGTCATCCAGCCCTCAGGCCAGCGCTCCGAAGGTCCAGTGAGCAAACAGTGCTGGTGATCGTCTCTGGACACCGCGCAGCCACCGCCAGGCTCGTCGGACACTCGTCCGCAGCCGTTTGAACTTCCGTCGAGCCCATCGAACGAGGTAGTCGTTGATGCGCCCGAGAGACCGATACACCCTGGACTTGTAGAAGCGCCCATAGTAGGTGCACCATCCTCGCACGATCGGATTGACGAACGATGCGAGGTCACCAAGGGACTTGTCACTGTGCACGTTAAGGCGCCAGCGCCTGATCTCCTGACGGATCGCCTTTCCGGCGTCGTTGCTCATCGCCGGCACGAAGCTGACGAAGAACTGGCCATGTTTGTTCTTGGCCCGTCGGGGACGAAACGTGTAGCCGAGGAAACTGAACTGCTCGTGCTCGGCTGAGCCGCTGCGGTTCGCATCCTTGCAGTACACGATGCGCGTCTTGTCCGGATGAAGCTCCAGACCGACCTGCGCCATCCTTTGAGCAAGAGCGTCGAGGACCATCTGGGCCTCAGCCTCACTTGCACAATGGATTACCGCGTCGTCCGCGTAGCGCTCAAAAGGACAGCCCGAGAACTCCCGTGCCATCCATTTATCGAACGCATAATGGAGGTATTCTCTGAACTAACAGCGGCTCGCGGGAATCTGTCGTGGAGGCGTACGTAACCTGCACAGCGCGGCATCGGACAGCGGCCGCAGCGAGTTGCGTTCAGCTGTTCCTCGGTCACCCGTGAGGG
>JAJZJY010000342.1 GCA_021809885.1 Actinomycetes bacterium | reverse complement strand
CTTGTTCTGCTTCGGCCACCCGCGCCGGGAGGCCGGCGCCCGCCGGGTCCTGGCACAAGCCACCGTCCCGGTGGCGACGGCCGCCCTGGGGCCGACCCAGCGGCCGCACGAGGCGATCTGGGCGCCGATCGGCTACGGGGCGGTGCGGCTCCGGCTCGCCGAACTGGCCACCGTGCCCATCCCGCCCGAGTCCGAGCAACGGGTCGCCGAGACCCAGGCGTACCGGCGCGGGACGGCTGAGTGGCAGGGCACTGGCGGTTGAAGCGCGATCTCCGGGCGACAACCCCCGGCCTACGACTGGGGCAGGTCCGAGATGACCAGGGGTTGCGACAGCGGGTGGTGAAACTGGGAGGGCCTTGCGACCACGTGGTCTTGACCGACCCCGACTCCCATGCATCCGTCGCCAGTAGGCGAGCAGCTGAGGGAGTCTACGCCTGCCAGAGGGGGCGTCGTGGCCGGGAGAGCCGACGGTGCCCACGTTGCCCCGCCATCCGTGGTCGACTCGATCACCGGATCGTTATGCGGCGCGTTGCCGCCCTTATAGCTGGACATGGCGATCCAACAGTCTGTCGCCGTCGCGCACGCCACGGCAGTCGGCATGTTGGACCATCCTGCTGGTGGTCCGGACACGTGCCACGACGCACCAGCGTCGTCGGTGGTGATGATCTCGAATGGGCTTGTCGACGGGCCGCCGACGGACACCAGCATGCAGTGCGTGGCATCGGGGCACGAGTGATACAAGATGGGCCCGAGGGACGGCGGGGACATTGGAGCCGTAGCCGTCCACGTGTCCCCCCAGTTGGTGCTCGTGAGCGCCTCGATCGCACCCGGACCTCCTGCTACGAACACGGCCAGGCAGGACCCGTCCGACTGACAAGCGACCGTCCAAAGCTGACCGGTCACGCTTGGGACGCTCGCCTGCGTCCAGGTAGCCCCGCCGTCCGAGGTGGAGACGAAAGTTGCGTCGACACCAATCACGCAGTGTTGACCGTCCGCGCACGCGAACTTGGCGGCTCCAGAAGCGCCGGACGATAGCGGGACGACTTCCGTCTTCCACGCCACCCCGCCGTCAGTCGTGATCGCCAACTCGGCCAGTTGGTCGGGCTGGGTCGAGGATTGGCCGAGAGCGGCACAGGTTGTGGGGCCCGAGCACGAGAGCTGGAACCCTGTCGCTCCCGGAAGGGGCACCGCCGTCTCGGACCAATGCTGACCGCCATCAGTCGTCCGGAAGAGGCTCAAAGGCTTCGCACCGTAACCGTGGGAGTAACAGATCTGGTCCGAGACGCACTGAAGTTGTGTCTGCCCGGTCGAATGCACCGAACGGAATGGCGAGCCAACGGCGCTCACGAGCTGCCACGTGGTCGGTGCGTTCTGCCGCGGAGATCCGGTCGTCACGGAGACGATCCCGATGACGAGCGCCGCGCAGGCCGCGAGTGCTGCGGCGGTGAAGAGCGGCGCCCTCATCGAACGGAAGCGGCCCCCAGCGATGATCGGGTCATCCCAGCTCGGGTCGTCCCAAGCAGGTGACGCCTCGGTGCGAGGGCGCGCGGTGATCTCGCTCAAGAGGCGACGAGCCTCGGGCGTTTCCCAGGAGTCGGCGAGCCCTTCTGCCGATACGGGGTTGTGATGAGCCAGTTCGTCGAGAAGCGAACGGGTGCGACCGGTCATGGGTCAAACCTCCTGTCGAGGTGAAGCGACGGACCACCGGGGCAGGGGTGCCTCGATGGAGAGCGAGCATTCGGATTGGCGGCGAGGGGCGAGTTCGTTACCTGGCTGTTTGTGGTAGGTGGGCCGGACCGCCCGCTCCTGTTCGAGGAGCGCTTCGAGGCGGCGCCTGGCACGGTGAAGACGGACCTTGAATGCGACGGGAGAGCACCCAAGTACAACGGCTGCTTGGCGCGGTTGGAGCTGCTCCCACGCGGCCAGCCTCAGGACCTCGCGGTCGCCGGCGTTCAAGCTGGCAAAGGCGTCCTTCCACCGCTCGGCCGTCGCGACCTGGTCGGCATGATCCGCCTCGCGCGCGTCTGCGGCTGTCGAGGTGACTCGCTCCTGCAACCTCAGGCGCCGACGGTCCTTCCGGCTCTGGGAGGCGATCTCCAGCGCGGCGGCCCGGTAGAGCCAGGGAAGGGGGTCTGCCGGTACGGCGTCCAGGTGTCGCCATGCGGCCAAGAACGTCGCTGCCACGACGTCTTGCGCGGCCTCGCCGGGCATGCGCCGGCGCGTGTAGGCCGTCACCTGGGCATAGAAGGCGCGGAAGATCTCGGTGAACCGTTCGTCGTCGTTCAACACGCCCTCCCTGTCGGCCACACTCTGTCTACGTCCTCCCGACCCCGCCGGTTACATGCCGGGTTCGGGCTCGATCAACCTGGCGAGGGAACGGACTTGGTCCGCAGCGCGCTGTGGGTTCATCCTCGCCACGGCGGCAAACAGGCGGTCGAGATACCCCGCTGGCCGCGTTGGTGCTGGTCAGCACCCTGCGGGCCCGTCGGCAGCGGTTGGAAGAAAAGATCAAGAAATCTTCGCTGGAAGCCTTGACTTCGCGCCGCGATCGAGTCATGGATATCGACCCCAAGGGCGCTTGTCTCCGGTCGCACAGGGCACACCCCATGCCTGCGCACCACCAATCCCATCGTTCCCGTGGCGAGCACGCCGCCGTCTCGTCGCGCCACCGGCCGTGCCGGAAACCGGGCCTGACGCTGCAGCCCGCCCACTACGTCAACCTGGACCAGGTCAACGAAGCGGCGGCGGTCACCGCCCTGGCCGACCTGCTCGCCCCGTACGTCGACCGGTTCGAGAAGGAGGAGGCAGCAGCTTGACGAGCACCACCAGCGGAGGTCTCCTCCGACCGACCAGTCCGTCCGCACCAGAAGGAGCGCGCCCATGAGAGTCGCCACCTACACCCGGATCTCGACCGACGAGGACCACCAGCCCTACTCCCTCGAGGCCCAGGCCGAGCGGCTCGAGGCGTATGTGAGGAGCCAGCCCGACTGGGAGCTCACCCGCCGCTTCAGCGACCAGGCCTCGGGCGCCACGACCGAGCGCCCGGGCCTGAAACGCGCCTTGGCCGAGGCCCGGGCCGGGCGCTTCGACCTGTTGCTCGTCTACCGGGTCGACCGGTTCTCCCGCTCGGTGCGCGGCTTGGCCCAGCTCTTAGAAGACCTCGACGCAGCCGGCGTCGCCTTCCGCTCGGCCACCGAGCCCTTCGACACCACGACCGCGGCGGGACGGATGATGGTCCAGATGCTCGCCGTGTTCGCCGAGTTCGAGCGGGCCACCATCGTCGACCGGGTGATCGCCGGCATGGAGCGAAAGGCCGCGCGCGGCGGCTGGTGCGGCGGGTCGCGTCCCTTCGGCTACGACGTCGATCCCCAGACGGGGTACCTCACCCCGGCCCCCAACGAGGCGCCGCTCGTGCCGGTCATGTTCGACCGTTACGTCCACGGGCGGGAGGGCGCCCGGGCGTTGGCGGTGTGGCTGAACGAGTCCGGGCATCGCACGAAGGCCAGCCGGCCCTGGAGCCATACGGCTGTCCTCACCGTGCTGCGCAACCCGGTCTACGTGGGCAAGGTCTTCTTCCGAGACAACCTCCACGACGGTCCCCACGAGCACCTCGTCGACGACAAGCTCTTCGAGCGAGTGCAGGCTCTGCTCTCCGAGCGCGGCGACGACTACTCCAAGCGGGCCTCGGCCACCTCGCCGTTCCTCCTCGCCGGTCTCGTTGTCTGTGCCCGCTGCGGCAAGCACTTCGTCGGCACCTCGGCCGTGGGCAACCGCTACCGGTACCGCTACTACACGTGCTTTACCCGCCAGCGCTACGGCACCAAGTACTGCGACGCCGAGCGCCTCCCGGCAGAAGAGCTGGACGCGGCGATCCTCGACGCGCTGCTCCACACCTACGAGCGGACCGACCTGTTCGACAAGGCCGTCGCGGCCGCACAGCGCAGAGCGCGCTCCGAACACGCCAACCACGAGCAGGAGCTGGCCGTGGTCGACGCCGGGATCACGAAGGCTGAAGGCACCATTGAACGCTACCTCTCGGCCTTCGAGGCCGGGGCGCTGTCCGAGGCCCAGTGCGGCAAGCGCCTCGAAGGCCTCGCCGCCAAGGTGCGCAACCTCCGCCAGCGGCGTGAGGAGCTGGTCGTCGCCGTTCAGCAGGCGTCGGCCACCGCACCGGACGCCGGTGAGATCGCCGCGATGCGCCACCACATCGAGCACGCGCTCACCGACGGCGCCGTGCCGGCACGCAAGGCGCTCCTCCAAGCGCTCGTCCACGAGATCCGCGTCGAAGGTCGCGACCGCGTTGTACCGTGGTTCCGCGTGCCAGGCGGCGCGAACCCGAAGGTTCGCGCCCTGGCGCGATCGGCGCCCCCAGGCTTACACAATGCGAACCTTTCAACCGAGCTGCCCGGTGACGTGTTGTCACTGGTCGGCGCACATGCCAAGGTGCGACGAGGTGGCTACCGCAGGTGAAGGGACAGCACTTCTGCGTAGGGTGGCGCCGCAACTTGGGTTGATGCTGGGGTGTTGAACGACCGCCGGTCGCAGCATCGCCAGCACTGTAGGCGCAACGAGGTCACGGGCAGCTGTCCGTGGAGAGCTTCCTCTCCTGGATCGGCCGCCTCGAGGCCACCGGCGCGCCATCTCCACCCACGTGTGCCGTCGCATCGCCGACCTGGCCAAGTTCGGTTCCGCGGTGGCTGGGCGCTCGGACTGACTGGACCGGGGGGCTATGGCCGGCGTCCCCGATGAGGTGGCACTGCGCCGAGCGTATCGCCCGCCACCGCTCGGGATGGCGGTTCCCGACGATGTCAGCAGCGTCCCCACAGACCGTTATGGCCCAGCTGTGGCATTACGGCAATGGTAGTTCACCGAAAGTTCATCCAGAGATCATTAGGAGGACACCAGTCGTTTCCGGCCGGGTCACCCGAGTGGTGCACGCTGGCGACGTATCAGCACAGGCTGATGACATACAGGCTCGTCGATGCGACGGGGAGGAGACGGCAGTGAGCGATCAGACGGCGTCGGTGACCGAGCTGTACCGACCGTTGGACGAGGCCGAGGTGGGCCGAAAGCACTGGCTGACGGTGTTCACCGCCGGCATGGGGTTCTTCACGGACGCCTACGACCTGTTCATCATCGGGACGGTCACGGTGCTGCTCACCCCGATCTTCCACCTCTCCACCAACCAGATCTCCCTCCTCAACTCGGCGTCGCTTCTGGCGTCGGTCGCCGGTGCGCTCACCTTCGGCAAGCTGATGGACCGCCTGGGCCGAAAGCGCATGTACGGCGTGGAGGTGGCGATTCTCGTGGTCGGCGCGATCTTGACGGCGTTCGCCTGGAACTTCACCTCGCTGTTCATCTTCCGTCTCATCGTCGGCTACGGGGTGGGTGGCGACTACGCCACTTCGGCGGTGATCACCTCGGAGTATGCCAACAAGCGCTCCCGGGGGCGACTCGTCGGCTCGGTGTTCGCCATGCAAGGCCTTGGCCTCATGGCTGGCCCGGCGATCGCGTCGATCTTCCTCGGTGCGGGGGTGCCCAACGGCATCGCCTGGCGCCTCATGCTCGGCCTCGGCGCCGTCCCG
>JAJZJY010000341.1 GCA_021809885.1 Actinomycetes bacterium | reverse complement strand
CTGCCCATCACCCACGCAACCTATTTAGTGCCTACACTCTGCGAGGGTTCCGCGTCTATCCGTGCCGGTAGCAGCCCAAATCCATCACCAGAACGGCCGTAAGTTCGGCCTAGGGCCCCGGGAATGTTTGGAAGGTTGTTGTCGTGGAGCGACAACAACCTTCCAACGTTTGCTGACGCCGGCCAACCGAGATCTACTCTGACCACCCTGAGCGGTCGTCGAAGGCTGTCGCTTGCCGGTGGCGGGCGACAGCGCCCACGGTCAACGGGGCGGGCGGCCCCCGGGGGTCGGCTCGGAACGCTCTCGGGGAAACAGAGCCCGTGCGATGACCAGTCGCATGATGTCGCTGGTCCCCTCCCAAGGCTCCTCGAGCTTCGCGTCTCGAAGGAAGCGCTCGGCTGGGTAGTCGCGCGAGTAGCCATAGCCGCCGAGTGTCTGGCAGCAGGCCCAAGCCGAGTACCAGGCGGCCTCGCTTGCCGCAAGCTTGGCCATAGCCGACTCGGTGGTGAACGGGCGACCGGCGTCAGCCAGCCTCGCTGCGTGATAGGTCATGAGGCGAGCCTGGTCGAGCTTCATCTTCGCGTCGACCAGACGGAACGAGACGGCCTGGTAGTTGTGGATGGGCAGGCCCCACGTCGAGCGTTGCCCTGCGTACTGAACGGCGTACTCCAGGGCCGCTCGGCCCATGCCGACCTCAGATGCCGCGAGAGACACCCGAGAGCGATCGAAAAGCCGCATGAGGCCGGTGAAACCGGCCCCCTCCGCGCCGATCCGGCGATCGGCAGCTAGCCGGCAGTCTTGGAAGAACAGCTCACCGGCGGGGTTACACCGCTGGCCGAGCTTGCCGAGTCGGCGGCCGACGATGAAACCAGGGTCACCGCTCTCGACGACAAAGGCCGTGATGCCCTTGGAGCCCGTACCGGGTGCGGTGGTCGCGAAGACAAGGTAGAGCTCCGCGACGCCCGCAAGCGAGATCCATGTCTTCTGACCATTCATGACATAGCCAGAGCCCTCGCGCACTGCGGTCGTCCTCATGGCCGAGGCGTCCGACCCAACATCGGGCTCGGTAGAGGCGGTAGCGCCGAGCTTCGGGCGGGAACCACACATCTCGGGCACCCAGCGGGCAGCTTGCTCAGATGTGCCCAGTTCCACCACCGCGTCGGCGAAGAAGGACGCTGAGCCGATGAAGCTGCTAATGGCTGGATCTGGCGCCACAAGGGCCTCGACGTGCGGACCGTGGCCGATGTCACCCGCCTGCTGTCGATGAGCGTCGCCGACCTGCTCGACGACTGGTTCGAATCCCCCCAGGTGAAGGGCGCCCTCGCCCTCAACGGCGTGATCGGGACCTGGGCGGGCCCGTGCGAGCCGGGCACGGCGTACGTCATGGCGGACCAGTCGATCGGCGACGTCGGCGACGGCCACCTCGGCAGTTGGGGCGTCCCGGAAGGCGGCATGGGAGCGGTCGCCACCGCCATCGAGCGGTCCGCGGTGGCCGCCGGCGCCAGGGTACGGACGTCCGCACCGGTCGAGCAGGTCCTCGTGCGCGACGGGACGGTGGCAGCCGTGGTGTTGCGGGGCGGCGAGGAGATCGAGGCGGCGGCGGTCGTGAGCAGTGTCCATCCCCGGATCGCATTCCTCGAGCACGTGGAAGCCGGGCACCTGCCGGACGACTTCGTCGGTGACATCCGCCGCTGGAAGAGCCGCAGCGGCGTGGTCAAGATCAACCTGGCGGTAGCGGAGCTGCCCGACTTCACCGCCGATCCGGGCACCCACCTGCAGGATCACCACACCGGCTCGATCGGGATGGCTCCGACCGTCGAGTACATCGAGCGGGCGTTCCAAGAGGCGCGGGAGGGCCGGCCGTCGCAGGCCCCCTTCAGCGACGGGGTGATCCCGACGACCCTCGACCGCAGCCTCGCACCGGAGGGGACCCACATCGTCTCCCTCTTCACCCAGTGGGTCCCCGCCAGCTGGTGCGAGGAGCCCCACCGTGAGGAGCTCGAGGCGTACGCCGACCGGATCATCGACCTCTACGACCAGGTGGCGCCCAACTTCAAGGCGTCGATCCGCCACCGCGACGTGCTCGGCCCCTACGACCTCGAACACGAGTACGGCCTGGTGGGCGGGAACATCTTCCACGGCGAGCTGAGCCTCGACCAGCTCTTCCACCTCCGCCCGGCACCTGGCTACAGCGACTATCGCACCCCGATCCGCGGCCTGTACTACGCCAGCTCGGCCACCCATCCAGCGGGCGGCGTGTCGGGCATCCCCGGCCGCCACGCGGCCCACGCCCTCCTCGCCGACCGCCGGCGCAGAGCCCGGAGTCGCCTCGGCAGGGCCGCCCCGCGGTGGCCGACCCGGAACGCCGGCGGCCACGACCAGTGACCGACCTGGCCGCGGCCACCGGGCAGCTCGGTCGGGGGCCACGAGGACATGAGCTGCTCTCGACATGGCACGCGGGCCCCAAGGCCCGAGGGCATCCCCGTCCGGGAAGCAAGACCCGACAGGCCCGACGACCACCGCCAGCGATCCAGGCACGCGAAGACCATCGGGGCGTGCCCACTGTGCAGGACTCACCCCTGCTCGGTGTCCAGGAACGATTCGTCGAGCAGCAGTACCGACGCCTCGAGGTCCTTGCCGGGTTGCCCGGCGGTGCTCCTCAGGCTCCGACGGCGCCGGCGAACCGCTCGAAGTTGCCGACGAAGCGCTCGATGTCGGCTTCGTCGTGCTGCACCGACACCAGCCACTGCTCCGTCTTGCCCCACGGCGGGAGGAAGACGCCACCGTTGTGCTGGAAGAGCCAGTGGGCGTGGTTGTAGCGGTCGTCGACGTCGAGGAAGTCGCGGTAGTTGCGTACCGGGTCGGCAGAGAACGTCACGCATCCCTTCGCCCCGACGATCACCGGGTGGGCGACGAGGCCATGGGCGGCGATCGAGCCCGCCAGGGCCTCCTCTACGCGGCGGTGGAGCAGCGCGATGTGCTCGAAGGCCCCGGGGGTCGCCACGCTCTCCATGACCGCACGCATCGCCGCCATCGTCAGCGGGTTGCCGTTGAACGTACCGACCATCTCGTAGCCCCCGGAGGCGACGAAGCCCATCACCTCGTCCGTGCCACCGACGGCGCCGCAGCAGAGGCCGCCGCCGATCGACTTGGCGAGGGTCACGAGGTCGGGCTGCACTCCCGACACCACCGTCCAACCTCCCGGGCCGACCGTCAAGCCCGTCTTCACCTCGTCGAAGGCGAGCAGCGCGCCGTGGCGGTGCAACAGCTCCTTCAGGCCGGCGAGGTAGCCCTCGACCGGAGGGATGATGCCGGCGTTCATCATGACCGGCTCGATGATCATGCCGGCGACCTGGCCGGCATGCGCCTCGAGGGCCCGCTCGACGCTCCCGAGGTCGTTGAAGTTGACGATGATCGTCAGCTCCCGGATCGCTGCGGGGATACCGCTGCTCGCCGCCACCGCGTTGGGCTGTCGGGCCGGGCCGACGTCCCCGGCGTCAGGCGCGACCGACACCTGGACCGAGTCGTGGTGGCCGTGGTAGCAGCCCTCGACCTTGAGGATGAGGTCGCGGCCCGTGAACGCCCGCATCAGGTGCACGGCGTCCATCGTCGCCTCGGTTCCCGAGTTGCAGAACCGCCACAGCGGCAGGCCCCACCGCCCCGCCAGGTGCTCCGATACGGCGATGGCGTCGTCGGTCGGCTGGGCGAAGTGGGTGCCGCGGGCGACCTGGCGCTGCACCGCCTCGACCACGGCCGGGTGAGCGTGGCCCGCCAGGCCCGCCCCATAGCCGCCGTGCATGTCCACGTACTCACCGCCGTCGACGTCGTAGACCTTCGAGCCGGCGCCATGGCTCAACCACACGGGCTGGGGTCGGGTGATCTGCCAGCTGGAGGTGACCCCGCCGGCCAGGTGGGCCCGGGCCCGCTCCGCCCTCTGGGCGGAGCCCGGTTGGCGGCGGACGAAGATGCGCTCCTGCTCGGCGACGATCGCTTCGAGCCGCTGGTCGATCTCGGACGTGGTCGTCACCATGGTTGCCTCCGCAGAACCTGCTTGAATGGTCAGTCAATCTAGGTCACGGCAGCCCGCTGGGCAAGCACCTCGAGATCAGCGGCTGGCCGCCTCTACGCGGGAAGCGACCAAGGCGGGCGCCAGCGGGCTATCTGGTGCGGGGGAACCCCAAGTCCACCGCCGACGTCGCCGGGTCGGGCCAGCGGGCCGTGACGACCTTGCCGCGGGTGTAGAAGCTCACGCCCTCCGGGCCGTAGATGTGCGTGTCGCCGAAGAGCGACGCCTTCCAGCCTCCGAAGGAGTAGTAGGCGACGGGTACGGGGATCGGCACGTTGATCCCGACCATGCCCACCTCGACGTCGAACTGGAACCCCCGCGCCGCACCCCCGTCCCTCGTGAAGACGGCAACGCCGTTGGCGTAGGGGTTGGCGTTCACGATCTCGATCGCCTCCCGGTAGGTCTCCGCCCGGACGACGGAGAGGACCGGGCCGAAGATCTCGTCGGTGTACACGCTCATCCCCGGCGTCACTCCGTCGACGAGCGTCGGGCCGAGGAAGAACCCGCCTGGCGGCAGCTCACCGCGCCGGCCGTCCACGACGACGGTCGCGCCCGCATCGGCGCCCGCCTCGATGTAGCCAGCCACGCGGTTGCGGTGCTCGGCGGTGACGAGTGGACCCATCTCGGTGTCGGGATCCGCCCCGTCCCCGACGCGGATCTTCGGGATCCTGGCGGCGACGGCGTCGACGAGGCGGTCGCCGATGTCGCCGACGGCGACGACCACCGAGACCGCCATGCAGCGCTCACCCGCCGAGCCGTACCCGGCGGAGACGGCGGCGTCGGCGGCGAGGTCGACGTCGGCGTCCGGGAGCACCACCATGTGGTTCTTCGCTCCCCCGAGCGCCTGGACCCGCTTGCCAGCGGCGCTCCCACGCTCGTAGATGCTGCGGGCGATCGGCGTGGAGCCCACGAAGCTCACGGCGGCGACGGCCGGGTGGGCGATCAGGGCGCCGACCGCCTCACGATCGCCCTGCACCACGCTGAACACACCGTCGGGCAGGCCGGCGTCCTGCCACAGCTCGGCCAGGCGCAGGGAGGCGGAGGGGTCCTTCTCGCTCGGCTTGAGCACGAAGGCGTTGCCGCAGGCGATGGCGCTGGCACACATCCACAGCGGCACCATCGCCGGGAAGTTGAACGGCGTGATGCCCACCACCACCCCGAGCGGCTGGCGGATCGACCAGACGTCGACGCCGGTCGACGCCTGCTCGCTGTAGCCACCCTTCAACAGCTGCGGGACGGCCGTGGCGAACTCGACGTTCTCCAGGCCGCGGGCAACCTCGCCGGCTGCGTCCGAGAGCACCTTGCCGTGCTCGGAGGTGACGATCCGTGCGAGGTCCTCCGCCTCATCGGCCAGGAGCTCCCTGAAGCGGAAGAGCACGGCGCTGCGGCGTGAGAGGGACGCCCGCCGCCACTCCCGTGCCGCCTCCCGGGCGCTCGTCACTGCCAGGTCGACCTCGGCGGCGGATGCGAACCCCACCTCAGCGGTCTGCACGCCGGTGGCGGGATTGAAGACGGGACCAGTCC
>JAJZJY010000340.1 GCA_021809885.1 Actinomycetes bacterium | reverse complement strand
CAAGAGAGACCAGGCTCGGCTCGGCCGGCCAGCCCGCCGCAGCCGCCAGCGTCCCGCCGGCTGGGTCCAGCTCGACGAGCAGCACCGGTCGGCTCGTCGGCCAGGTCGCCGCCAACCCCAACGCCAGCGTCGTCGCCCCGCACGAGCGCACCGACCCGACTGCCACCACACCCACTCCTCAGCCCCCGGTCCCGACCTGGACGATCGCCACCTCGCCCGCCGCGGCGAGGGAAGCCACCTCGGCGGCGTCGGCCTTGGCGACCACGAGCGAGACCACCCCCGGGCTCCCCGAGGTGGCCGACGGCGCCTGCAGCGCCAGGACGACCGCCGAGAGCGGGCTCGCCGCCGCTGAGGGGCCCGAGCCGGCTCCCGACGAGGCGGGGACCGGGACCACCTCCACCCGGTTCCCCGGGGCGAGGGCCGGCGGGTAGGCGCCGGGTTTGAGCGCCACCGCCACCACGTCCGAGCCGGCGCCGACCAGGGAGCCGGCCCCGATGTCGGCACGGGTGAGCACCGTCCCCGCAGCGAGCGGGACGGCTGCCGGCTGCCCGACGACCACCTGCTCCTCGCTCGCCGGCACCGTCGCCACCCCGCCAGAAAGCGACAGGCGCACGCCGTGGAGGTCGCCGGCCGTCAGCACCTCGCCGGCCGCGACCGGCTGGGCGACCACCAAGACGTCGCCGCCGCCCCCGACGCGCAGCGATGCGTCTGCGAACGCCAGCGCGCAGCCCAGCACCAACAGCGCCCCCACGACGACGAGCGGCATCTGGCGGCGCCGGCGTCCCGCCACCGCCCGCTCGGTTGCCGGGTGGGGGACCCCAGGGCCCTTTCGGCCGTCGCCGGGGGCGGGTGCCGTCGCCGTCGCCATGGCCGCGCTCAGCCGGCTCCCGGACCAGCAGTGTTGATCGCCTGCGACTCGACCACCTGCACCGCCACCCCGGCGGCCGGACCGGCCTGCACGCCGAGGTTCCCGCCGCCCGGCGTCCCCTGAGCCGACCAGGAGACCGACCAATAGATGGTGGCGGTCACCTCGAAGGTGCCCGGACCCGGCCAGGTGTAGGAGCAGTCAGTCGTGGCGTTCGGGTCGTTCGGGTCATAGGGGGTGCCCGGCCCGGCACAGGTCACCGTGTCACCATCGCCCATGTCCCAGACGACCTTGGTCGGCACCGCCGTCGCCGTCGTCGTGACCGGCCCGGCGCTCGCCGAGGCGGTGAGCATCTTCCAGGCCCCGGGGTCGATCCACAGCCACGTCGCCACGCCGACGAGCTGGGGATGGCCGGTCGGCGGGGCCATCTCGATCGTCGGCGACCCGAGCCCGAGCTGGCGCACCGCCTGGAGGGCCACCACCACCGGGTTCACCTGTGCGACGACAGCGGCGGGCGGCTGGGCGCCGGTCACCCAGAACGGCGGCATCGGGTCGATCACCCCCGGGCCGGCGCACACCGGGAACACCCACTGGCCCGGCTGGGGGCCGCCGACGCCGATCGCCGCGGTCGCCGAGGGACCCCCCGCGCTGTAGGTGCAACCGTAGGGCTGGTTCGGGTTGGGCTTGCCCGACGGCGGGTCCGCCTGGGCGGCCCGGGCCCAATGCGAGCCGGACGGCGGCGTCCACGTCGTGACCCCGGCCTCGACGGTGAGCGTCCCGCCCGACGCCTCGACCGCCCCGCTCGTGCTCGAATAGCCACCAGACCCGTCGCCCGCCCACGCGATCGGCTCGCCGAGCACGACAACGACGCCTGCGGTGACCACCCCAAAGAGCACCGCCGTCACGAGCCGGGCGCGCACTTGCCCTCCGTCACCGACTGCTGGGAGACCTTCCAGCTCCCGGCGGTCAACACCAGCGTGGCGCGGACGCCGTCATGCTCGGGCGGCGTCACCGGCGGCACCGGCTTGCCAGTGCCCGCGTAAACCAGCTCCGAGCTGCTGAAGGTGCAGTCGACCACGGTCGCCGTCGACGCAGACAGCGCCACCACCTTCGGGTACAGCACCACGGGGCCACGCCCGACGATCCCCTGGCGCTGGTATGCGTACAGGTTCGCCTTCACCCGCTGCAACAACGGGTCCACCATCGTCGCCGCCAAAGCCGGATCCGCGGCGTTGGCGCTCGCCAAGGCCGCCTCGTAGGCCGACCACCCCGCCCGATACGCAGCAAGGACCGTCGCTTCGCTCCCGCCGCCCGAAGTCGAGGTGGCCCCGGTAGTGCTCGTGCGCCGAGGAACGCTGCTCGGCGAGTGCGACGCGTCGGCGCCGCCGGTGCCGCAGGCCGCCAACAGCAACGAGCCGGCGACAACGACCATGAGCAGTCCCGTCGGGCGAAGACGGCGCCGCACGCCGCGTTCGCTCACCGCTTCGCAGGCAACCTCATCCATCGCCACACCACCAGACGCTGCACGCCCGGTGCCACCTCCTCCTCCCTCGGTCGCCGACTCGGAGAGGGCCGACGACGACCAAGGCGTCTCGGAGCGGGTCGGCGAACCTCACCGGAAAGAGACGCCTGCAGGTTCGATGGTAGAGACCGGGAAGGGCGTCGCGCTATGGACAGCCCGGGTACTATTACTCCTAGTAGTAGACGAACCACCCATGGGGTATGGCCAAGGTCATGGGAACAAGTGCAAATCTCAGCGACGCCCGGCGTCTCGAGCTGGCCTCGTACCTGAAGGCCCGCCGGGCCAGCCTGCAACCACACGACGTCGGCCTCGACCCGCCACGACGACGACGCAACACGCCCGGGTTGCGCCGCGAGGAGGTCGCCCTGCTATCTGGCGTGGGCGTCACCTGGTACACGTGGCTGGAACAAGGCCGCCCCATCGCGACGAGCGAGCCAGTCATCGACGCGCTTGCCCGAACGCTGCGCTTGGGCCGCGAGGCGCACGGACACCTCCGATTCCTCGCCGGGCTCCCCCTGCCCGACCTCGACCCGCTCCCTGAAGGAGCCAGCCCCGATCTCACCCGTCTCCTCGACACGGTGCTCCCGGCGCCTGCCTGCGTGCTCGGGCCGAGGTTCGACTTCGTCGCATGGAACGAGACGTTCTCCCACATCTGGCAACCTGAGGCGCTGCCCGAGGGCCGGCGCAACGTCATGTGGCTTGCCTTCGCCGAGCCCGGACGGCGGCGGAGCTGGGTCAACTGGGAGCAGCGCAGCCGCATCCTCCTTGCCGAGTTCCGAGCCGCCGCAGGACAGCATGCTGGAGACGTCGGCTTCGCGGAGCTCATCACCGCGCTCGGCGACGCCAGCGACGAGTTCCGATCGTGGTGGTCGACTTACGAGGTACGCCAGTCCTTCAGCGGGCCCCTCAAGGTCCGGATGCCCGGCACAGGCACCATCGACTTCGACGTCATCGAGTTGCGGGTCGGGACCGACTCGACCCTCACCCTTTCCGTGCACGTGCCAACCCACCCTACGGACTGCCGAAAGCTTGCCACTATGGCACGCGGCACTCTTGTGGTCGACGCCCTCCCGTGAGAGTAGGAAGCCCGGCCGAACGTCGAGTGAAGGTTGGTCAGAATGACGACAGCCGAGGTCATCCCGGCGATGGTGCAAGGGCGTGCGCCGCCGGGGCATGCTCTGCTGCGGCGCGGTCGACGGGGACGGGGTAGAGGCTGAGGGCGAGCAGGACGTAGAGCGGTCCTGCATTGGGGTCGGTGGCCCCGCCGGCGAGGAGCCCGCCGAAGTCCTGACCGATGACCCAGAACACGCCCGACAGCGCGATGGCAACCCACAGAACCCTCTTCACCTGGTGGCCTCGCAGGACCAGGACGCCGATCAAGACCTCGATGAGGGCGAGGAGGAGGGCGAGAGGGTTGCCGACCGACCTGGTGGCCGTCGTTGCCATTTTGTCCAGGTGGACGAGCCAGCCCGGCTCGCCCGACTCGTTCATGGCGATGACGGAGGTCATGACCGCTTTGGGCGTGAACTGGCCGAACCCCGCGGCGACCTGCTCCACCGCCGCCCCGAACCACAGCAGCGCCCACAGGACTCGGGCACCTCGTGCGCCGAGGAGGCCGGCGTCGGCGACGGCGGGCCGTTCGGGACGTCCAGTCGGCCACAAGAACAGGCCGAGCAGGCCGTAGAGGAGCACGGCGCCGGGGAATCCGGCGAGCGGGGAGCCCATGACGGGGGCGAGCAGGCCGCCGAGGCCCTCACCGACCACCCACACGCCGAGCGCCCAGGCGAAGGACGTCACCAGCGCAGCCTTCACGGTGCGCCGCCAGAGGAGCCCGACGCCGATCGCCAGCTGGGTGGTCGCGAACAGCGCGTTCCAGGCCGCGGCGTGCGGAAGGAGGAAGTTCGTGACGGTTTCGATGACCTGTGCGACGACATGGGGTTGGAGCATGGCGTTCATGGCCAAGAAGTCGCCCACGAAGCGACGCGAGAACATAGCGGGCTGGAACTGCAGGCTGGCGTCGAGCAGCCAGACGAGCCCAAGGGCAACCTGGAGCCGACGTTGGGTGAGCAGTCGTCCCCGCTCTCCTCCTCCTCCTCCTCCTCCTCGTTGTCGGCGTTGTTCGTTGCTCGCCTTGGCGGGGGCGCTGCCCGGCGGCAAGTCGAGAGATTCCAGCCCGGACCGCACCGCTACGAGACGTCTTCGCGCTTGGGCCCTGTCCGCTCCGGTCGGGCCACGATCTCGACGAAGGGACAGATGATCGCCGGCACCCGGGGCGGCTCGAACCGCTCTTCGTGCTCGAGGCGGAACCCGGCTCGGACGACGGCGGCTTGCGTGTCCCGGTTGGGATGGCATCCGGCCCCGACTCGGCGCCACAGCGGAGTCACCCGGTCCTGCCAGCGCGCCCGGCGTCCTTCCCCGCGGACGTGCTCGAGGACGAGCAGCCGGCCGTCGGGGCGAAGCACCCGGCGCATCTCGGCGAGCGCGGCGTCGGGGTCGGCCACCGAGCAGAGCACCAGCGTGGCGACGACGGTATCGAAGCTCGCGTCGGGGAAGCCGAGGTGCTCGGCGGATGCGCCGGACACCTCCACCGGAACGCCGGTGCGAGGGAGGTGGCGTGCCAGGCGGCCCCGCATCGCTGGGTCGGGCTCTGCGGCAACGACACGGGTGACGTCGCGGTAGTGGCGGAGGTTCGCCCCGGTCCCCGCCCCGATCTCGAGCACCTCGCCGCCCGCCTGGGCGACCAGCCCGGCGCGGCGGCTCCCGAGCCAGGGGCGCTCCGCCTGGGCGTTGAGCCGGTCGTAGACGGCGGCGAAGAGGCGGTGGCCCTTGGCGCTGCTCACTGCCGCTGTCCGCTCGCCGAGGGGATCCTGGTCACGGACCGCGCCCACCTGCACTCCCTGCCGGGGGTCCGGTTCACCAGCCCTGCGCCTTGGCTTTGGCGATCTGCTGGTCGAGGCCGGCGGCGGTGACGGGGCCGATGATCTTCTCGAAGATCACGCCATTGGGTGCGACGAGGTACTTCTCGGGGGGGTTGTCGACCCCATAGTCGAGGGCGATGCGCCCCCCAGGGTCGGCGACTACCGGGTAGCGGCCGAGCTCGGGGCCGAGGAAGCCGCGGATGTTGGCGACGGTGTCCTCGAAGATCACCCCGACCAGCCTGGCCCCGCCGGGGCTCTGGTGCTCGGCGACGAACCTCGCCAGCTGG
>JAJZJY010000339.1 GCA_021809885.1 Actinomycetes bacterium | reverse complement strand
CACGGTTCTCATCGGTTGGGGGATGCGATCCTCGGGCGACCGGCGCGCCGCCCTGCTCGGGATCGCGACGGGCACCTCGTTCGGCCTGACGGCGGCGTTGATGTCGAGGATGAGCGAGGCGGCCGCCAGCGGTCTTGGCACCATCTTCACGACCTGGCAGACCTACGCCATGATCGCCGCCGGTGTGGCGGCGATGTTCCTCCTGCAGAACGCACTGCAGGCCGGCACGCTCGTCGCCGTCCAGCCGGGCCTGACCCTGGCCGACCCGCTCGTGTCGATCACGTGGGGGGTGGTGGCCTTCGGCGAGCACGTGCAGGGTGGGCTCTGGTACCTCGGAGCCGTGCTGGGCGGCGGCTTGATCCTCGTGGGCACCGTCCGGCTGTCGCACTCCCCGCTCATCCACGGCGGACCCGGCCGGGGCGCCGGCCGCCCGCACGGGGCATCGGCGGCCCGGCGAGAAGGCGGCCCTCCCGGCAACGCCGGGAGGGCCGTCGGAAGGTCCCCGGGTGGGGGCGGCGGGTAAGGGGGTTCAGTCCAACTCGGTGATGATCCAGTCCACCATGACCGCAAGCAGGCAGGCGGTGGCGGCCAGCAGAAGGCCCGTGCGAGCTTCGCCTCCCATGTCTGTCGTCTCCTCAGAGGTTGGAGGAATCCGCTTGATGACTCTGACCTGGCCGCGATTCCCCCTCACCGCTCCGTCAAACGACATTCGGCGGCGGTCGCTCAGCGCCTGGACCGGAAGGGCACGTGCACGTACATCTCCTGGCGGTCGGGGACGACGACGCGCTCGCCGGGCGGGAGCGGCATGGAGTACCGGACGGGCCGTTGGTGCTCGGCGAACTGCCTGTCGGCGCTGTACACCTTGTCGAACTTCCACAGCATCTTGACGAAGTTGGTCCGGCCCCGTAGCAGGTGCCGGGCCGCGAGCATGCCAGTCGCGGCTATTGCAGAGAAGCCGAGGTGCTTGCGGGCCAGGACCGACTGGGTCTTCACCAGCTCCTCGTAGAACCGGTGGAGGGGGAGTCGGGTGGGCAGGACGGCGTGCTGGACGTCGAAGAGGCGGTAGTCGAGCGTCGTCAGGTCGCGGGCCTCCGTGAGCCACGTCTCGGTGCCCGGGTACGGCGTCTGCACCGTGATGTTCACGATCTCGGGGACGCTCGTCGCCCAGGTCCGCACGTACTCGAAGCGCTCCACGTCCCAGTCGGGGTCGGCGATGATGTTGATCGCAACGGTCAGGCCGATGCGGCGAGCCACCTCCAGCGCCTCGAGGTTGACCTTGGGCGTGCTCCGCTTCCGGAAGGCCCTGAGACCCTCCTCGTCGAGGGCTTCGAGGCCGAGGAACATGTAGTTGAGGCCCATCCGCTTCCAGCGGGCGAAGACCTCCTGGTTCCGCACGAGGACGTCGGTGCGGGTCTCGAGGTAGTACTCCTTCTTGGTCTTCCGCCGCTCCAGCTCGTCGGCGATCGCGTGCCCGTCCTCCGCTTTGATGAAGGTGACGTCGTCGACGATGAACACACCCGGTTCCTCGATCCGGGCCATGTCCTCGGCGACCGCCTCGGGGGACAGCTTCCGGTAGCTGCGGCCGTAGAAGGTCCAGGCGCTGCAGAACGAGCAGTCCCACGGGCAGCCGCGTGTGAGCTCGATCGACGCCGCTGGGTCCATCACGCCGATGAAGTACTTGTTGCGCCGGGCCAGCAGGTGTCGGGCGGGCAACGGGTCGTCGAGGCTGTCGAGCAGCCTCGGGGGCGGCCCGCAGCCGTCGAGGGTGACGGCGCCCGGCACGTCCAGGACGCCGCCGTCCCGCCATGCCGCGAGCAACGTCGGGGCCGAGGTCTCGCCCTCACCCCGCAACACCACGTCGATGGCGCCCTCGGCGTGCCCGAGGACCTGCTCCGCGACGAACGAAACGCTGTGGCCACCGACGAAGATGAGGCTGTCGGGCAGCGCGGCTCGCAACTCCTTGGCCAGGTCGACGACCTCAGGCACGTTGGCGAGATAGTTGAGGCTGAGCCCGACCGCCTCCGGCCGGAGCTCCCGCACCAGGCGGTCCAACTCTGTACGGGGGGAGACCTGCAGGTCGACGATGCGTACGTCGTGACCGCGCAGGCCGGCCGCGATCCGCTCCAGGCCGAGCGGTTCGAGGCGCAGGAAGATCTCCGAGTACATGAGGGCACCGGGATGGACGAGCAGGACGCGCATCGACCGCTAGCTACCCCGTCCACCACGCTTCCACCCTGTCCGCCATCCTGGGGCGGCGCCTGGGCCGTACACTCGGGGAGCCACCGGCGACCGGTCAGCGACCGCCCGGGGGTCCCACCCCGACACCGGGAGGCAGCCCATGGCGAGCAGTCCACGCCCAACGCCGTCGCCGCCGGGCCCCCCCCTGCGCCTGTCGCTGTCCGAGCTCGTCGGTCTCACCGGCGTGCCGGCGAGCACAGTTCACCACTACTTGCGCCTCGGGCTGCTCCCGGCAGCCAACCGCCGCTCGCCCAACCGCTTCGCGTACGACGAGCGCCACGTCGCCGCCCTCCGCTACATCCGGGCATGCCGCGGCCGGGGGCAGCGCTTCGGGGCCATCGCCGGGGAGCTCCCCCGGCTCCTGGCCGGCAGGGCCGAGGGCCGCCCGCCGCCCGCCGACGGCGACGTCCGCGACCGGCTCCTCGACGCCGCCACCGAGGCGTTCCGCAGCCAGAGCTACGGCGAGGTGACCGTCGGGCAGATCGCCAAGGCCGCCGACGTCGGCAAGGGCAGCGTGTACCTGCACTTCGCCTCCAAGGAGGAGATCTTCACGGCGACGATCGAGCGCCTGCTCGACCGGGCGGCAGCCGACTTCGCCGAGACGATCGACCACCTCGGCGGCCCGGACGGGGTGGCCAGCGCCCCCGAGAAGACAGCGGCGGAGTTCGCTCGCCTCGTCGCGGTCACGATGCCCTTGCTGCTCGAGCTCGGCGCCCGTGCCGCCAAGGGTCACGAGCCGAGCCAGGAGCTCGCTCGCCGCGTGCTGGCAACGATGGCCGAGGCGGCGGGACGGCCCTTCACCCCCGGCTCGGGCGGCGGCGCCGACCATCCGATCGACACCAGCGCGGACCGGGGGGCCGGCGCCGGCGGGGCCCCCTTCGACCCGGTGCCCGCCGGCATCGCGGTCATAAAGGACGCGTTCGCCACGGTCCTCTCGTGGGCGACGGGCCCGGACTGGCCCGAGGGCGTGTGGCCCGGCGACGACATCGACGAACCCGACGACGAGGAGTGGCCCACCCTCTAGGCCGAAGTTTCCCCCGATCGTAGGCTGATGTGGCGCTCCATCTGGTGGTTCGCGTTTGGGGACTGGCGAACACGTACAAAGACGAGCGTTGCTACTGCGACTACACGAGGCACCTTCCGCAAGGTGCTGGGCTCGCGTTTGGCTGAAGATCGGGTCGAAGTAGCAACGGTCGCCTTGGTAGGCATGGATGGGTATCCCCGGCGAGCACCTGGGTGGCCTGCCGCGACCCCGATGTCGGGGCCCCACCCAAAGCACTGGGCGTCTCCCCCACTCGAGAGTGGGGAGCGTGGGGACCCTTGGGAAGGTGGCGAGGACGCCCAGTCGGATGGGACGTGTAGGTCCACACCGGAACCGGGGGGGTCGGGCGCGTTGTTCGGGCAGTTGTCTGCGATTATCGCGGTCAACTGCCCGAACAACGCGCTGGCCATGACTCCTTGCCGACCCTGCTGGTCCCTCTGGAACTTCCGACCACCCGACTCCTCGACCCTTCCGGCATGGCCTTCCGGTCCTTCCACATCACCGCTGGCAACCAGGTCTCTCCGACCGAAGTCGACCGTAACCCGCCGTCCACCCGAGGCTGAGCGGCTGCTGTTGAGGGGAAGTTGGGACCAGCCGGTGCGTCAGCGCGTCAACGCGTCAACGCGTCAGCGGGCGAAGGCGGCCAGCCACGCCTCCTCCGTCGCCGGCTTGTAGACGACGTTGATCTCCCGGACGGCGGCCATCGTCGCCGTGGCGGAGCTCGAGTACCGGTGGCCGGGCAGGACGGCCGTGGTGTCGGGCAGGGACGCCAGCGTTCGGAGGCTGGCGTACATGGCGCGTGAGTCGGAGTCGTCGAGGTCCATACGGCCGCAACCCTCCAGGAACAGGGTGTCCCCGGAGATCAGCAGGTCGTCGACGAGGAAGCACTGGCTGCCCTGCGTGTGCCCCGGCGTGTGCAGGAGGCGCACCTCCCGCGCCCCGACGGCAACCGTGTCCCCCCCTTCGTGGGAGACGATGTCGCCGGCGGACATCTCCGTCGCCGCGAGGATCCGCCCCACCTCCGCCCGGTGGGCGTGCACCGGCACCGAGCGCCGGGACAGCAGCTCGGCGATGCCCTGGACATGGTGGCCGGCGACCTCGCCACCGACGTGGTCGAAGTGATGGTGGGTGACGAGCACCCCGACGACGCGCATCCCGTCCCCCTCCACGATCCCGAGGAGGTCGTCGACGGCGTACGCCGGGTCGACGAGGAGCGCCTCACCGGACTCCCGGTCACCGAGGGCATAGGCGAAGTTGACCATCTGCGTCGCCAGGGCGTCGCCGATGGCGAAGTCACGACCGGAGAGAAGCTGGCGGAAGTACAGCGACATGGCCCAACGCTAGGAGACTCGGGGGCTTCGAGACGCTCTGCGGTCCTCAATGCACCGAGGTACATGAGTGCACCGAGGTATGGCGGATGCAGCAGTACTACGACCGCCACCCACACCGACCGCCACCCACACCGACCGCCACCCACACCGACCGCCACCCACACCGACCGCACCTATCGGCGCGCCGGCGCCCCCCGGGGCAGACTGTCGGTGTGACGGCGCCCCCGCACACCGCCGGCCGCGGGCCCGGCCCGGCCATGTCCCTCTCGGAGCTCGTCGCCCGCACCGGCGTCCCGGCCAGCACCGTGCACCACTACCTGCGCAGCGGACTCGTCCCGGCGCCGGCGCGCACGGCGACCAACCGGTTCCGCTACGACGACAGCCACGTCACCGCCGTCCGGGCCGTCCGGATGCTCCGGGACAAGCGCGGCCTCGGACTCGACGACATCGCCGCCGTCCTGCCCGAGGTCCTCGCCGACCCTGGGCTCGACGCCGTGTTGGGCGAGGCGGACCCCGACGGGGAGCCCGATGTGGCCCTGCGGATCCTCGCAGTAGCCATCGAAGCGTTCAGCGAGCGCGACTTCGCCGAGGTGACCATGGGGGAGGTGGCTGCTGCCGCCGGCGTTGCGAAGGGAAGCGTGTACCGCCACTTCTCCTCCAAGGAGGATCTCTTCGCCGCCGCCGTCGACCGGCTCCTGGCCGACACCGCGGCAGCCTTCGCCGCCGTCGTCGCCGACCTGGGGGGCCCCGCCCGGGTGACCGAGAGCCCCGAGCGTGCCGCCGCCGACCTCGCCCTGCCCGTGGCGCTCGCCCTGCCCCTGCTGATGGAGGTCGGTGCCCGCGCCGCCAAGGGCCATCCCGGCAGCCGGCGCATCGCCCGCCGCGTGCTGCGGACGCTGAGCGACCAGGCGCTCGACCAGTTCATCGACGAAGGCTCGCCGCTCGCGCCCGCGCAGGCGCGCCGGGATCTGCACCACGATGCGGCTCCCCGACCAGTGTGCCGCTCCC
>JAJZJY010000338.1 GCA_021809885.1 Actinomycetes bacterium | reverse complement strand
AGAATGCGCCGTTCTCGATGCCGCCGCCCAAGCGCTCTACGACGCGTACACCGGCATGTTGCCGTTGCTCCGGACGGTCAACGCCAACAAGAGCGGCACCTACTTCTCTCGCATGATCTCGTGGCCCGGCAAAGAGGCGGGCGGTGTGAACCAGTTGGCGGCGAGGATCGAGCGGCTGCGCGGCGAGCACATCGCGGGTCGGCGCACTCACAACGCGTTGGACATGGACCTTGCCGCCGATGCACTCGCCGACCAAGACGAGCTTCGCGGCTTGAAGGTCTACGCGGCTACGGACCGACGAATTCGAAGCTTTCCCTGCCTCACGCACGTCGACCTGACCCTCCACCGGGGCCGCCTCCACGCGACGGCCGTCTACCGCCACCAGTACCTGATCGATAAGGCTTACGGGAACCTTCTCGGCCTGTCCCGGCTGATGCGGTTCCTTTGTCAGCAGAGCGGCCACGAGCTAGGGGAGCTGGTTGTCCACGCCACCTTGGCCGACACCCAGAACCGCGCCAAGGCTTTCGCTCTGGCCCTAAGCGCTCGCGCCGCCTTCGACGCTGCTCCCGATGCCCTGGCCGCCGTGGGGCCGCGACCATGACTGCCCCGCCACCGATCGGCGCCCTACGGGCTGCCTGGCAGGCGAGCATCAAGGCAACCGAGCAGGCGGGCGGCGTCGGCATAGATCTGGTGGAGGTCGAACCCCTCCGCCAACTGCTGGTCTCAGGGGGCCGCGCATTTCTCGACGCGGCGTGGACGGCTCGCGAACAGCGCGACGCCAACCGACAAGCAGAAGGGTTGGCGGGGAAGTGGGCCGCCAAAGAGGCGGTCATGAAGGCGCTCGGGCACGGCATTGGCGACATGGACCCGCGCGACGTCGAGATCGTCACGGCACCACAAGGCGCCCCGCAGGTCGACCTGCACCGATCGGCGCGGGCCGTCGCCAAGCGGCATCACATCACGACCTGGCATCTGTCGGTAACCCACGAGGGCGGCTGGGCGGCGGCGATTGCCATCGCGTCGTCGCAACCTCACCTCAAGCTGGTGAAGTCCGAGAACGGAGCGAACGAAAGGAGGAGCCTTGGCTGACCAGAAACGGCCCAGGGCGCCGTCGGAGCCGACCGACGACGATACGCTTACCGACGTCGACGACGGCGAGGAGCAAACAAAGATCGGGGCGCGGTTGAAAGAGGCCCGAGAGTACGTCGGGCTGCTCCAAGAAGACGTCGCCTCGGCGCTCGGCATCCCGCGGGCGAGCGTCTCGGCTCTTGAGTCGGGCAAGCGGCGAGTGACCGGACTCGAGGTCCGACGCCTGGCCCGCATCTACCGCCGGCCGGTCGGCTGGCTTCTCGGGGAAGAAGACGTCGAGCTGACCGAAGCCGCACCGCTCTTCCGGGCCGCGGAGGCGCTCTCGGAACGAGACCGGGACCAGGTGCTGCGTTTCGCCGAGTTCCTGGCCGCCGCCGGCAAGCCTGCTCCGTCTGGAAGAACGGCTGGCCGCCCTCCTCGCACCCCGGGCCGCGCGGAGGGCGATGGAGACGGAACCGGATCCTGATGGCCCCGAACGGCAACCCCTGGCAACGGTCGCTTCAAGCGGCAGAATCGGCCGGCCGACTACTTGATGAACTCGGCCTCGACCCGACGCGCCAAGTCGATGTGTTCTCGATGTGCGAGGACCTCGGGCTGTGGCTCGCCTTCTTGCCGATGGACGGCCTGCTCGGAGCGTTCGTCCCCGAAGGTACCGGCGGTGTGCTCATCACCGATCGACGCCCCATCACCGTCCAGCGCTACACCGCCGCCCATGAGCTCGGCCACTGGCGACTCGAACACGGACACGGCCTCGCCCTCGACGGCGAGGAGCACGTCTTCGGGGTCAGCGCGGTGGAACGAGAGCGATTGGCCCAGATGTTCGCAGCCAACCTGCTGATGCCACCACCCCTCGTCCTATCGCTGCTGGCCCGGATCGGTGTGGGTGACCACGGCCCGGTTCGGCCCGACCAGGCCTACTTCGTCGCCCGGGAAGTGGGCGTCAGCTATGAAGCCGCGGTACGTCAGCTCACCAATCTCCAGGTGATCACCGCAGCCGATGCCTCTGCGCTGTTGGACGTGCGCCCCTTGACGGTCAAGAGCCAACTCGCGGGTGGTCGCCGCCCCGTCTACGGCTATGCGGACGTGTGGCCCGTCGACGAGCAGTGGAATGACCAACTGGTCTCACTGCGAGCGGACGACGAGGTCGTGGTCTCGCTGCCCGAGAACCGCAGCACCGGCTATCGGTGGATGTTCGACGACGAGGTTGTCGAAGTCACCCCGACGCCCGAGCCGCCTCCGATCGGCGACCCGCCACCCGCACCGCTGGATGCCGGCGAGATCAGTCATCTCCTTCAGACCGCCGCGACGGCCCGAACGGGTCGGGCTCCCGGTGCCGCGCTTGACCGAGCGCGACGGCTCCCTCCGGCCCTTCCGGCCATGAGCGTGACAGCCGAGCGGGTCTTGCCCGGCGGCGCCGCGGTGGTCGGCGACGATTACCTCCCGGGCCGCACCCGTGCCCTCCGGCCCAACGACGCCCGGCGAGCGCGGCTGGCCGCCGCAGCGGGGGGGACGGACGACGTCGCCGGCCGGTCTGGGACACCCGAAACCCACGTCACCGACGCCTATGACCAACTGCGGATCGCTGCGACCGGTCGACGACTCCTCGGGATCCGCTTCGTCGATCCCGGGCCAAAGACGCTGCGGCTCCAGCACCGCAGCCCCTACAGTTCGGCGCCGCCAGTCGAAGAGTACGTCCTCCACGCCATTGTCGAGCCACGCCGCCAGGGCTTCTCCATCGACCAGCTGGTAGAAGACTCGAACGAAGCCTGGGTCGGCGACGCCCGAGACCATAAGGCCCACCAGCCGGCGGCGCGCATCGACGAACCCGGGAGCGACTGACCATCGTGACCCGAGCACCCAGGTGACCTCCTACGCCCAGCGCCACGCCGCCAGCTTGGCCCGACCGCCCGCCGACCTGCGCTACCTCTTCGCCTCACCGGTACGCCACCAAGGTCCGCGACCGCTCTGCGTCCCCTTCTCGATCGCCACAGCCCACGAAGCGACCCGGGCCCAGTTCGCCGCACCTGGCGCGGCGATGCTTGCCGTCGAACCGCTCTGGCAGCACTGCCTACACAACGGCCACGCTGGCCACAACGGGACCACGCTCGCCGCCGGTAGCGACGCCCTGGCGGCGAAGGGGCAAACCGTCGAGCTGTACTGGCCGTATAACGACACCCTCGGCGCTGGCACCGAACCCGAACCCGCCGCCGCGACCCAGGCCACCTGGTACAGGGCGACCACCGTAGACACGCCGTTCGCACACGACGGCGTCGAAGAGCTGGCCGACGACGCCCTGGCCGCCGGGCTTCCCCTCGTGCTGGTCGTCGAGCTTACCTACGAGTTCGAACATCCCACGGCCCAAGGCGAAATCGCCCTCCCGGCACTCACCGCGCCGGTTGGCGACTACCACGCCGTCCTAGCCGTCGGGGCAGCCACCAATGCCGAGGGCACGAACCGGAGGCTGCTCATCCGCAACACCTGGGGACCGGGCTGGGGAGCCGGCGGGTACGGCTGGCTCCCATTGGACTACCTCATCGCCTTCGCCGTCCAGGCTGCTGCTATCGACCCCGCTTCATTGGCTGCCGCGCAAACCGCGACGAGGATGGGACCGTAGATGGAACTGAGGGACTACCAGGAGCGAGCCGGCGAAACCGATGTCCTCACCGGTGACGCAGACATCCTGCCGTTGCTCGGCCTAGCTGGCGAGGTGGGCCAGCTCATCGCCGAGTACAAAAAGCGTGAGCGCGACAAGACCGGCTACCGCGCCTTCGCTGACGAGGTCCACGAAGAACTCGGCGACATCTTGTGGTACGCGGCGGCCCTGGCTCGCTACAACGGCTTCGATCTGGACGAGATCGCCCAGTCCAACCTGACCAAGGCTCGAGGACTGTTCCGTCCTCCGGATCGCTTGCCGACCCATGATCGGTTCGACCGAGGCGCGCCGAGCGACCAGCAGCTTCCCGTCCAGCTGACGGTCACGTTCGTGGAGACCGAGGAGGTAACCGAGCGCGGGGAGACCCTGCAACGGGTGCGGATGTTCCGAGGCGATCAACCCGTCGGCGACCCACTCGACGACAACAGCTAACACAGCGACGACTACCGCTACCACGACGTGTTCCACCTCGCGCATATGGCGGTGCTGGGCTGGTCGCCGGTCATGCGCCGGCTCCTGCATTGCAAGCGGTCAGTGGCTCCTTCGGTCGACCGCGTCCAGGACGGCGGCCGAGCCGCTGCCATCGAAGAGGGCCTCACCGCTTACGTCTTCACCATGGCCGCCGAACACAGCTTCTTCACCACCCTCGCTCACGTTCCACCCAGCGTGCTCAAGACCTGCGTCAAGATGACCGCGCACCTGGAGGTCGCGGCTCGCTCCACCGCGGATTGGCATGCGGCCATCCTGGCTGGCTACGGAGTCTTCCAACAGGTCGTCGAGAACCGTGGTGGCGTCATCACCGCAGACATGACGAACCGGGCCCTCAGTTACGATGGGCCCGTCGCTCCGACAGTCGCCACGAGGTAGAGGTCCGACACGAGAGCGCCGGCCCAAACGTTCGGCAATCAGGCGATCTGCATCTGCAATTGCCGGTGTGGATATACGACCGTAGTAGGCACGTCGGTGGGAAGGCCCCATTTCGGCGGATACCCGACAGCGAACGGCGCATCATTGGGAACATACCGCTGCTTGATGCGAGTCCGGCCGCTGGGGCCCTCCAGCTCGGGATGGGCCACCCGGGCGTACTTGCTGACCTCGCAGAACAGGTTCTGGCAGTCGATCAGCTGTAACGGCCGCCCCCACAACGACTCGAACTCGATGCCCAGGCCAGCCAGGCACTCCTCGGCGATGTCCGCGACCGCTCGGATGACATCTTCGGCGCCTAGACCGTCGGTGTCTGCGAAGCACTTGGCGATTCCGTCGTGGGCGCCCGGTCCAGCTACGACGAAGTCCATCTCCGAGAACGGATAGAGGGCCGTGTAGTTCAGGTCGATGGCGAACTGGAAGGCCAAGAACTTCCCGAACGAGTGCACGCCGGCCAAGACCGAGTACAGCTCCTCCAAGCTCGACGCGGAGACCAGCTGGTCGATGGTGCCATCTCCGAGAAGCCGGTCGAGCAGCCGGAGGTGGTTGGCGTGCTTGCGGTCCGCCCCGAGTTTTGGGCTGGGCATGATGTAGGCAGCTGAGTACAGGCGGTTCCCGGCGGCGAGGCGCACGTCGAGCAACTGGGTCAGGCGGGCAGCGTCGAAGCTGCCTGCCGTGATCGGGCCGAAACCGTCCTCAAGGTAGCGCCACGTCTCGATCCGATTGAATATCTTGAACAGCAAGACCCGAAGGACCAGGGAACGCTCGTCCACCGGGTCGCCATAGATCACGTCGTTGATCAGGAACTGACTCACGCGATCCGAGGCCCGATAGGCGTTTGTGAACCGGTGGGCCGCCAAGACAGGATCCTCCGTCCAAGGTGGCTGTTCGTGGCGAAGGCGTCGGTAGAAGATCCGTTGACGCTCCGCCGCCAACCGCCAGTAGGAGCCGAAGG
>JAJZJY010000337.1 GCA_021809885.1 Actinomycetes bacterium | reverse complement strand
AGCGCGCTCGAGCGGCTGGGCCACCACGTCGCCGACGCCTACCCGCCCGCCCTCGACGACGACGTCGCCTACGCCGACCGCTTCGTCACCATCGTGGCCACCAACGTGGCGCGCGACCTTGCCGACTGGGAGGCGACGCTCGGCCGCCCGATCGCCGACGAGGACGTGGAGCCGGAGAACGTGTTCCTCCGGGCGGTCGGCGCGGCCGTGTCTGCCTCCGACTACCTCGGAGCCGTGGACTGGCTGTACGCCTTCTCCCGCCGGGTGGCCGCCTGGTGGGCCGACGGCTGGGACCTGCTCGTGACCCCCGTGCTCAACGGGACGCCGCCGCCGATCGGCTGGCTCTCCGACCCCGACCTCGGTTTCGGGCGCCTGCAGGCGCTGCTGGCGTACACGTCGCAGTTCAACATCACCGGCCAGCCAGCGATCTCCCTGCCGCTGCACTGGACGGCGGACGGCGTGCCTGTGGGTGTGCAACTGGTTGCGGGCGCAGGCCGTGAGGACCTGCTCGTGCGGGTGGCGGCCCGGCTCGAGCAGGCGCGGCCGTGGAGCTCCCGCCGGCCGCCCGTGTGGGGCGGATGAGCGAGGACTTTCAGCGTCGCCCGCCGAGACGCCGGTCGGCGATCAGATCCAGGACCAGGCCCGTCCACCCCGTCTGGTGCGACGCACCCAGGCCGGCGCCGTTGTCGCCGTGGAAGTACTCGTGGAACCACAGCTGGTCCCGCCACGCCGGGTCCTCTTGGAACAGCGCCGTGCCGCCGAACACCGGGCGGCGCCCGTCGGGGCCGCGCAGGAAGATCGACACCAGGCGCCGGGCCAGGTCGTCGGACACCTGGTGGAGGGTGACGTCCTCGCCCGAGCCGGCCGGGTCCTCGACGACCAGCTGATCTGCGAAGTAGCGGCCATAGCGGTCCAGCGCCTCGATCAGCAGGTAGTTGACCGGGAACCAGACCGGCCCCCGCCAGTTGGAGTTGCCGCCGAAGAGGAAGTTGGTCGACTCGGCCGGCTCGTAGTCGATGCTCGACGTCTCGCCGCCGAGGTCCATGGAGTACGGCCGGTCCCGCAGCTCGGCGGTGAGGGAGCGCACACCGTGGTCCGACAGCAGCTGGGCCGGGTCGAGGACCCGCTGCAGTATGCGCTGCAGACGTTGGGCGTCGACCACCGACAGGAGGCGCCGGCCGGCGTGGCCGGGCTCCATGAGGGAGGCGCAGTGCGCCGCCGCGTCGGGCTTGTGGCGCACGAACCAGTCGAGCCGGCGGGCGAAGTCGGGGAGGTCGGTGAGGTCGGCGTCCTCGACGATGGCGGCGGCGAACAGCACGATGAGGCCCGCCACGGAGACGACGCGCACCGGTGTGCGGGTGCCGTCGTCGAGGGCGACCACGTCGTAGAAGTAGCCGTCCTCCTCGTCCCACAGCTCCTGGCCGCTCATGGCGGCGGCGATGTACACGAAGTGCTCGAAGAACTTCGTCGCCAGGTCCTCGTAGACGTGGTCCTCGCGGGCGAGGACCAGGGCGATCTCGAGCAGGTTGAGCGAGAACATCGCCATCCACGCCGTGCCGTCGGACTGCTCCAGGCGGCCGGCAACCGGGAGCGGCTGCGACCGGTCGAAGAGCCCGACGTTGTCCAGGCCGAGGAACCCTCCCTCGAACACGTTCTCCCCGGAGGCGTCCTTGCGGTTCACCCACCACGTGAAGTTGAGCACCAGCTTGTGGAACACCCGCTCCAGGAAGTCGCGGTCCACCGCCGCGTCCTCGCCGCGCTCCTCCCGCTTGGCGGCGTCGATCTCGGCGACCCGCAACGCCGCCCACGCCTGCACGGGCGGGTTGACGTCGCCGAAGTTCCATTCGTAGGCGGGCAGCTGCCCGTTGGGGTGCTGGTACCACTCGCGCCCGAGCAGGATCAGCTGGCGTTTGGCGAAGGCCGGGTCGAGATGGGCGAGGGCCACGCAGTGGAAGGCGAGGTCCCACGAGGCGAACCAGGGGTACTCCCAGCAGTCAGGCATCGAGAGCAGGTCGCGGCAGTCGACGTGGCTCCATCCGGCGTTGCGGCTCGTCTCGTGCCCCGGGGGCGGCGGTGGCAACCCGGGGTCGCCGTCGAGCCAGCGCGCCACGTTGTACCCGTAGAACTGCTTCGACCACAGCATCCCCGCCGAGGCCTGGCGCACGATGCGGGCCTCGTCCTCGGTGGCGTCGGCAGGCAGCAACGACGCGTAGAACTCGTCGGCCTCCGAGCGGCGCGCGGCGAGCACGGCGTCGAAGTCGTCGCCGAGGTCGGCGTCGCGCTGCGCGGACCACCGCAGCCTCACGGTCGCCGTCGCGCCTGCGGCGACCGTGAGCCGGCGCCGCAGGCTCGCCTTGGTGCCCGTTGCCGCAGGGTTCACGGTGGGGGTGCCGTCTACGACGTGCCGGGCGATCCCGTCCTTGGGGTACTGCGGTCCCGGAACCCCGTACAGCTCCTCGAGGTTGGTGTCGTTGTCGCAGAACAGCGGCTCGCCCGTGCCCACCAGGTACCAGCCCCCGACCAGCGCCTCCTCCGCCCGCAGGGCGACCCTCTCGGTGGAGGTGGGCGACGCGCCCGGGGCGGGGTCGGCGAGGGCGAGCGTGGGGCGGGCCGTTGCGGGCGTCCACGTCCAGCGGTTGCGGAACCAGACGGTCGGCAGCACCTCGAGCGTCGCCGTGTCCGGGCCGGCGTTGCGGACCTCGACCTGCCAGCAGAGGTCCTCCGGCGTCGCCTTCGCCCACGTCACGGTCACCGCCCAGTACCGGTTGGCGTCGAAGACGCCGGTGTCCACCAGCTCGTACTCGGGTTGCAGCCGGCTGCGCCCGGCGTTGGTGGCCCGCAGGTCGTCGTAGGGGAAGGGCGCCTGCGGGTAGTGGTACCGCCAGCGGAGGTAGGACGAGGTGGGCGTGGCGTCGAGGTACCACCAGTAGTCCTTGACGTCCTCACCGTGGTTGCCCTGGCTGTTGGTGAGCCCGTACGGCCGCTCCTTCAACACCGGGTCGACCCCGTTCCAAAGCGCCAGCGCCAGGCACACGTGCTGCTGGTCGTCGCAGACGCCGGCCATGCCGTCCTCGCCCCAGCGGAAGGCATGCGAGGCCGCCTGCTCGAACGGCAGGTACGCCCACGCGTCGCCGTCGGCGGAGTAGTCCTCGCGCACCGTGCCCCATGCCCGCTCGGCCAGGTACGGCCCCCACCGCCGCCACGGCACCTGGTGGTGGTCGGCGTCGTCGAGGCGTCGCTGCTCGGCGGTGACAGTGCTCATGGCCGCGAGCGTAAGCAAACTCCGGCCCCTCTGGCGGCCTGCCTGAGCCCGAGAAGCCGCATGCCTGCTGGGCTCCTGGCCTCTGTGGCCATCGAATCCCTTGACTTGCAAGGGAAATACTTGACCTGCGCCCCAAAACACTCTTTGATTGCACTCAACTTCCCCAAAACACCAGGAGGTGTCGGTGAACAAGTCAGAGCTCGTCGAGGCAGTGGCCGCAGCGGCCGGTCTCGAGCGGAAGCAGGCGGAGGCGGCGGTGAGCGCCTTCGCCGGCTCCGTGATGGACACAGCCCGGTCGGGTGAGACCGTCTCGATCTTCGGGTTCGGGACGTTCAAGCCGACGGCCCGTGGTGCGCGCACCGGCCGCAACCCGCGCACCGGAGCACCGGTCAAGATCGCCGCGTCGAAGAGCGTGAAGTTCCAACCCGCTACGGCGTTCAAGGCCGCCATCAACAGCAAGCGGGCCGCTGGCAAGAAGGCGGCAGCGAGGAAGGCGGCTCCGGCTAGCAAGGCGCCGGCCAGCAGGGGGCCCGCCAAGAAGGCGGTGGCGGCCAGCAAGGCGCCGGCGAAGAATGCGCCGGCAGCGAAGGCTGCGCCGGCCAAGAAGGCGCCAGCGACGAAGGCCGCGAAGTCAGCGGCGCCGGCGAAGAAGCGCTGAGGCCGACGATGGCCCCCACCGCCAAGTCAGCGACCTCCAAGAAGGCGGCGCCCGCGAAGCGCACCGTCGCCGCCACGACCGCCAGGAAGTCGACGGCGGCGCCCACCAAGGCGGCCGCCGAGAAGTCGACGGCGGCGGCGTCAACCAAGGCGACCGCCACGAGGACGGCGGCGGCGCGCGTGACGGCCAGGCCGGCAGCGAAGAAGTCGGCGGCTCCCGCCAAGAAGGCTCCGGCCAAGGCTCCCGCCAAGAAGGCTCCGGCCAACAAGGCTGCTTCGGCCAAGAAGGCGCCGGCGAAGAAGGCTCCGGCGAAGAAGGCTGCTTCCGCCAAGAAGGCGCCGGCGAAGATGGTCGGCACCGCCCGCACCGCCCGGTCGACGCCGGCGCAGGTGGCGTCCAAGCGGGCTGCCGCCCCTGTCCGCAAGGGCAGCTCAGCGGCGGCGTCGGCTGCGAGAGTGACGGCCCGGGCGGCGAAGGGTGCGGCGAGCAGGAACGCGGCCGCGGCGTCACGCGCCTCGACGTCGGCTCACACCTCCAAGACACCAGCCCGGGTCCGCCGTTCCGGATCCCGCTGAACGAAGTCCGCTCGACGAGGTTGGCACCGGCCGGCAGCGATCGGCCGGTGCACCCTACGGTACTGGTAACAGCGCCTACCAGTGGAGCTCGCCCTGCTCCGCTGCGGCACCGGCGCGCACCGTGGCCCGCCTGCCCTCCACTCCCCACGCCAGGTGCTCCATGAAGACCCACGAGCGGCGGTGGATGGCCGTAGGCCCGTAGGCCTGGAGCGCCATCTTGTGGCGGGGGCACGGGTAGCCCTTGTTGCCGTCGAAGTCGTACCCAGGGTAGTGCTCGGCTTCCTGGCGCATGAACCGGTCGCGGCTCACCTTGGCGAGTATCGACGCAGCGGCGATCGACAGGCAGGCGGCGTCACCGCTCACGACGCGCTGCGTGCAACCGAGCCCGACGAAATCCCACGTGCCGTCGACGAGCACGGCGTCGGGTGCCACCCCGAGCGCCGCCATCGCCCTGCCGGCTGCCAGGCGTTGGGCATCGGCCATCCCGAGGGTGTCGCACTCCTCGTGGGACGCCCAGCCGAGCCCCCAAGGCCGGCACCACCCGGCCACGCGGTCGAAGAGCCGCTCGCGCTCGGACTCGGTCAGCAGCTTGGAGTCCCGGACCTTGTACACCCGGCGGTCCCGGGGCACCACCGCCGCCCCGACGACGAGGGGCCCCGCCCAAGCCCCCCGGCCGACCTCGTCCACGCCGACGACCACCCGCCGGCCGGTCTCCCACAACGAGCGCTCGACGGCGAGCGTCGGGGCCGTCGCCCGCCTGGGACGGCCGCTGAGGGGCCGGAGGACAGGCAGTGGTCGCTGCGTTGTCACGCCGGCTCCCGCTGGTAGCGGGCGAACATCCGCCCGTCACCCGTGAAGAGGTCTGTGAGGGTGAAGCGGGCGGGCGCTTCGTCGACACCCGGCGCCCAGCCCTGGCTCAGGACCGTGCGGCCCACACCTGCCACCAAGGGGCTGTGAGTCAGGCACAGCTCGTCCACCAGGCCGGCGCGCAGGAGCCCGCCAAACAGGCGCGGGCCGCCCTCGCACAGGATCCGCTCCAAGCCGTCGGCCCGGAGCGAGTCGACCATCGCCAAGAGGTCCACGTCGCGGTCGCCGAGGACGCGGACGTCGGCCACCTCCGACAGCAGG
>JAJZJY010000336.1 GCA_021809885.1 Actinomycetes bacterium | reverse complement strand
ATCCGCAAGGGTGCCGATTTCGTGGCGATCACCTTCGAGATCGCCTCGACCAACCTCGTCGTCGAGCTCGGCATCGTCCGCGGTCGATTGCGAGAACCGAGACCCACCCGCCGCCCCCGACATCGTGCTCCCCGACGGCTGGAGTGCCCCGGTCGTTCGCAAGCCGATCGGTGACTGGGCACTGGATCAGTAGCGAGAACCTGTCCCATTGTGTGGACTGTCGTTGCATTGACCGCTCGAACTGGCCGTCACTCCAGGGTCTCGTCGCCCGAGTGGTGGTGGGGCATGGCCCCGGCGGGGACCCTGCCGAGCCCTCCCGCTCGGAAGTCCTCCATCGCCTGGAGGATCTCGTCCCGGGTGTTCATCACGAACGGGCCGTAGTGCACCACCGGCTCACGGATCGGCAGGCCGCCGAGGACGAGCACCTCGAGGTTGGGGCTGCGTGACTCCTGGGCCCGATCGGCGGTGACCGCCAGCGCGTCCCCCGGGCCAAACCCGGCGAGCTGACCGGTGTGCACCGGGCGGCCCTCCTCGCCGACCCGGCCGCGCCCGGCGAGCACGTACACCAGCGCGTTGTAGTCCGCCGGCCAGGGCAGTGCCAGCTTCGCCGCCGGGTTGACGGTGGCGTGCACGAAGGTGATGGGCGTGAACGTCGAGCCCGGCCCCTCGTGGCCGCTGACCTCCCCGGCGATGACCCGGACCAGGGCGCCGCCGTCACCCGACGACAGGAGCGTCGCCTCCGATCCGCGGATGTCCTGGTAGCGCGGCGGGTTCCACTTGTTGGAGCGGGGCAGGTTGACCCACAGCTGGATCCCGTGGAACAGCCCGCCCGAGACCACGAGCGACTCGGGCGGCGCCTCGATGTGGAGGATGCCGGCGCCGGCGGTCATCCATTGCGTGTCCCCATTGGTGATGCGCCCGCCCCCGCCGTTGGAGTCCTGGTGGTCGAAGGTCCCGTCGATGATGTAGGTCACGGTCTCGAAGCCGCGGTGGGGGTGCCACGGAGTCCCCTTCGGTTCGCCGGGGGCGTACTCGACCTCCCCCATCTGGTCCATGTGCACGAACGGGTCGAGCTCGGACTGCGGTACGCCGGCAAACGCCCGACGGACCGGGAAACCCTCCCCCTCGAAGCCGGCCGGCGCTGTCGTCACCGACCGCACGCGCCGCTGGTGGGAGGCGGTCGGGTCCGGCTCGGAGATACGGGGAAGGGCGAGGACATTTTCAACGGTCACGGCCGGCACTGGGGACCTCCTGGGTGATCCAGACAGTGGAACACGCCGGCGCTGGTCCTCATTCCGTTTGGACCGCTGTGCGGCGGCATCAGGCCCAGCGCGCGCCATGGATTCGATCCCACCAGCGTTGCCCCGAGAGCGAACCAGTCGCGCCCGATCAGATCAGTTGATGAGTGGTGCAGATTGCCATCATTTAGCGGGTGTGGGCGGGTATCATAACCCCTACCTCTACCTACTACCTCCGGAGGCACGAATGAAGAGTTGGCCGGTTCCGTCTTTCTCGGGACGGATCCCGGACTGCTCCATCAGTCAGTCGCTCGGCCCCCGAAGTTCAGCAGGCGAGTCTGGACGTCGGCCCCTGGCTGCGGGGAGATCTTTGCGGCGAAGCCCCCGGGGCGTCGGATGGCGTCGTCGAGCGGCTCGAGGAACCGAAGTGCCAGCTCGCAAGCCTCCTCGTCGAGGTGCTCGTCCTGACCGGTGGCCCAGGAGAGGTCCCAGGTGTGAAAGAGCGTGTCCGCGCACAGCAGCCGGCTCACGAGCGACTCGAAGCTCTGCTCGCCGAACATGCCGCTCACCGTCTTCCCCGCCCGGGTGGGGTCCGCGAGCGCCCCGGTGATGAGAGCGCGCGCCTCGCGCCACTGAAGGGCCAGGTCGCCGCCGGAGTCGGCGCCGGCGGCCTCGGACCCGCCGCCTTGGGCTGCGACGCGGCGGTGGGTGGTGATCACGTGGGCGACAAGTGCAGCCACGTCCCAGTCGGTGCACGGCGTCGGCAGGCTCAGCTGGTCAGGGCTCAGCTTCGCCAAGCGCAGCTCAAAACCGTCGGCGATCCGACGGTAGCGGTCCCGGACCTCGGTCGAGGCATGCGAGGTTTCCATCGGCGTCTCTCCTTCAAAGGATCGGGCGCCACCACCAGTGGGCGCCGGCTGCCGCTCATGGTAGAGGCGGGTGTGGTCACCTTCGGTTCCGCGGCGATCTGCGCCGATCCGCTGAGCCTGCCCGCCAGGTCGACGCGGACTGGCGGACCACAGCGATGATCCCCCCGACGGTCTGCTGACCACGAGGCCGGCACGAGGCGTCGCTCCCGCGGACACGGATGGCGGTGGTGTCTAGCGTGCCGGAGGTGAGCAAGGCGGAAGATGGAGCGCAGGTGCCGGTGCAGCCCGGTGACGTCTCGGTGGTCCCCTCCGACGCCGTGGTGGTCGAAGTCGCGAGAGATGGCGGCGTACGTTTCGCTCCGCGGCCGTCCGGGCTCCCACCCCAGTCGACGGCTACCTGCTGGCTACGACCGACCTCGAGCACCCCCCGCCCCATCGCGGTGAGCGACACCCGGACGGCGACGAGCTGGTCTACCTCGTCTCCGGGGAGGCGGCGGTCGTGATCGAGGAACCGGGTGGCGACGAGCGCCACACGCTGCGCCCCGGAGGCGATCATCGTGCCTCGGGGGCTGTGGCACCGCGTCGAGGCCGGCCGGGCCGCCTCATGCATCTCACCCCAGGACCCTGCGGGGATCACCCCCCGAGGAGGCCAGAACTGACTGGAGGCACGACGTGAGCAAACAGGTACCCCGCCTCGCCCAAGTGAACCTCATCGTGGAGGACATGGACGCAGCCGTCGAGTTCTACCAGCGTCTCGGCATGACCGTCCGCTTCGACGGCGGCGAGTGGCCGGCGGGCAGCGGAGCCCGTCACGTCGCCCTTGAGAACGGCGACGGTGCGATCTTCGAGATCGACAACCTGGCGATGGCGAGGATCTACCACAGCGGGTGGCGCGCCACGGATGCAGCCGTCCCACCCGTCGTGGTCAACTTCTACGTCGCCTCCCGCGAAGCGGTCGACGAGAGCTACCGGGCGTTGACTGCCGAGGGCTACAGCGGGCGTCAGGAGCCCTACGACGCGTTCTTCGGCGCGCGCTACGCCGTTGTCAGCGACCCCGCCGGCAACGACGTCGGTCTCATGAGCCCCATCGACCAGCACAAGCGTTTCACGCCCAAGACCTGAGCGCGACCGCGGGCGAGCAGGCAGCCATCCGACGGCCGGTGTCCCTCAGCACGTCGCCAACCTCACGTCTCAGTCGGCGATCGGTGAGCGCACAGCCCGGCAGCTGCGCGCCGATCCCGGTAGCAGCCGGACAAGTCATGTCCGTTGAGTTGAACCACATCGTCCACGCCCGCAGCCGCGAGGAGTCCGTCACCGTGGGCTTCACGCCCTTCGACTCCGAGATGGACCCCGCAGCTCTACGCGTTCCTCCTCACCGAGGGTTGGGACGAACGACTCGACTCTGTGCAGGTCTGGGAGGAAAAGGTCGTCCGTGACGCGTGGCGCTACAGTTGTGCGTGTGGGCACCGGGGGCGCGGTTTCGGCCGTAGCCGGCCAGGCCAGGCCGGAAACCGGGTCATATCGACGACCGTTGGCGTGGCGGTTGGTGTTCGCTGCCGCGGCCACCAAGGTGGTGTTCCAGCTGTGCACCGCTGACCTCTACGGGGCGCACCGTGACGAGTTCTACTACCTGGCGAGTGGTCGCCACTTGGCGTGGGGGTACGTCGACAACCCGCCGCTGGTGCCGTGGCTGTACCGCTTCCAGGAGATCGTGTTCGGCCACAGCGTGCTCGGCCTGGCGGTGATCCCCGCGTTGCTCGGAGGCGTGTACGTGGTGATCGCGGCCTGGATGACGGCCGATCTCGGAGGCGGCGGCAGCGCTCAGGGTCTCGCCGTCGCGGTCGCGTGGCTCGCTCCCCTGTATCTGACCACCAGCCACTTCTTGAGCACCGTCAGCCTCGATCTCTTCTGGTGGGCCCTGGCGTCGTGGCTGGTGATTCGCCTGGTGCGCACCGGCGACACCCGTTGGTGGGTAGCGGTCGGCGCAGTGGTCGGCGTCGGGCTGATGACCAAAGACACCATCTTGTTCTGGGTGCTGGCCGCCGGTGTCGGTTTGGTGACCACCCCGCAGCGGCGTCTGCTGCGCAGCCGCTGGCTCCTCGTGGGAGCTGGACTGGCCGGTGTGATCGCGGCTCCGAACGTCGCCTGGCAAGTCGTCAACCACTGGCCGACGGCGCAGTTCTTGCACAACCTGCGGGCGGAGAACGCGTCGAGCGATCTGGCCCAGTTCGTGCCGCTTCAGCTGGCGATCGAGACCGTCGCCGGCACCGTGGTGTGGGTGGCGGCTCTCGTTGCCCTGCGACGCCGACCGGAATGGCTCGAGCAACGGTGGCTGGCGCACGGCTACGGCGCCTGCTTCGTGGTGCTGTTCGCTTTGGGCGGCAAGGCCTATTACCTAGGTTCGTGGTACCTGCCGCTGATCGCGCTCGGATCGGCCACCATTGAAGCCGCATGGCCCCCTGGTCGCCGCCGGGTCCTCCTTGCTTCGGTCGTCGCTACCGGCGCGCTCACCGCTCCGCTGTTCACCCCAGTGCTGCCCGCTACTGTCGCCGTGTCCGCCGGGCTCACTTCGGCCAACAAGGACCTTGGAGGAATGCTCGGCTGGCCGCACCTGGTCGGGGAGATCTCCGCCGTCTTCCACTCGATACCGCCAGACCAGCGGCGCTCGGCGGTGATATTCACCGAGGACTACAGCGAGGCGGGAGCGGTCGACTTCTACGGTCCGAGGCTCGGTCTTCCTCAGGCGATCAGCGGGCACAACACCTTCTGGCTGTGGGGTTACGGTCATCCCGCTCCCGACGCAACTGTCATCGCGGTCGGCCTACCACCTTCGTTGGTGCACCGCTACTGGTCCTCGGTTGCCCTGGCTGCGACCCTTGGCGCCGACCACGTGCCGATCGACCCCCAGGAGCAAGGCGCGCCTGTATGGATATGTCGCGACCAACGAGTGCCGTGGCCGGTACTGTGGCCAGCGGTCCGCCACTACAACTAACCGGGCTCCGCCCGGCTAGGAGCATCACGGGTTCAAGGCCAGCCCGGCGCCATGCGCCTCGTACAGGAGCTCTCGGACGTGGCCGCTGCGCTGGACCCACGAAGCGCCCGATCAGCCATCCTCCTACGGAGAGTGCTTCTCGTCCTCTTGATTGAGCTGTCGGGCGAGTTGGTCGAGGTAAGGGTTCTTGGCCTGCTGGTAGGTCCATGGCTGGACATGTCCAGCGGCGATCGCTGCCCGTTTGACCCGAGCGTACCGGTCGGCTTCGTCGTGATTGGCTCGCCAGTGGTCCCGGGTCGCCAACCACCCACGAACCACGGGATGGTCCTCCGCGAGCACGTAGAGCGGGCTACCACATCGACCGGGCCGCGCCGTTCGAGGCGGTTGCCATCCCTGCTGCCGCCAACAGGGTCGGTTCCTACGCAGTGGCGGCCGTCACCGCCACCACCTACCGAGAGCAAGCGAGGTGGTTCGTCGATCATCTCTGCGGCCAGGTCGGCCAAGCGGTGTACGCTGTGCATGGCTTCACGACCG
>JAJZJY010000335.1 GCA_021809885.1 Actinomycetes bacterium | reverse complement strand
ACGAGGGACCCCGGGTTTGCCGAGCGGGTGCGGCTGCTGCGCAACCACGGGTCCGTCGTCGCCTACGAACACGAGGCCGTTGGCTACAACGGCCGGATGACGGACATGCAGGCTGCCCTGCTCGGGCCGGAGGTTGACCGCGTCCAGGCCGTCACCCGAGGCCGTCGGGAGAACGCCCGCCTGTACGAGCAGTTGGTCGGCAGCCCGGACCTACAGAAGCCGCCGTGGGCCGAGAACGACGGGAGTTGCTGGCACCAGTACACCGTCCGAACCAGGTCAGAGGGGGAGCGTCGGCAACTGCAGGCGTGGGCCGAGAAGTACGGGGTCGAGACCAGGGTGTACTACCCGACGGCGCTGTCCGCCCTGCCCGTGGTGCAGCGACTCGGGTGCGCCCGCCCGTGCCCGACCGCCGAGCATCTGTCGCGGACCGTCCTTTCCGTGCCGGTGCGCGAGAGCCTGCTGCGAGAGGAGGTGGGACGCGTAGCGGCCATGCTCGATAGCTGGCGGTCCGCGCCGTGACCGGCGGGAGCGCCGCCCGCGACGATCACGACGGGGGAGCTCAGGCAGGGGGCGAGCGCACCGCCATCGTCGTGACGCCAGCGCTCAAGTACGGCAGCTGGTCGTGGTTCGAGGACGTCATCCGTCATTCCCCGGACGTCTCGTGGATAGTCGTCGGCTATGGGAGCCGCCCGGCCGGGGCCCCAGCGAACGCCCGCTTCATCGCGCTGCCGGGTGGCGACTACCTGAAGGTCGGGCGCCTTGCCGCTCGCCCGTGGCTGCTGTGGCTGAACTTCCCCTACGTGCTGCCACTGGTCGTCATCGCAGCGCTGCTCGCCTGGCGCCGGAAGCCGCCCGTCGTGGTTGGCAACGGCATCGCCGCGGCCAGCCTGCTCCCCATCTGCCGCCTGGGGTCGCATCGGACCCGGGTGTGGTTGGCGTACCACAGCGCCATCGGGCACCTGCCGGGCGGCGCGCGACGCGCCATCCGCGCGCTCCTCGCGCCGGTGGCCGGGGCAGTCTGCAACTCAGAGGGGAACGAGCGGGAGTTGCGGGCGGTCATGCCCGGCCGGTCGGTGATCCCGGTGCCGCATTGGGCGGACGACACGTTCTTCTCTGGAGGCGTGCACGAACGCGAACTGTCGTCGCCGCTGCAGGTCTTGTACGTGGGTCGGACGGACCCCGAGAAGTTCGGCCAGTGCCTCCGGGTGTGCACTGCGCTGGCCCGGCAGGGGCTGGTCCAGCTCACGGTGGTGGGTCCGCCCGCCGAGGGCTTCACCCTACCCGGGATCCGGTACGTGGGCTACCTGTCGTCGCGGGCGGCGTTGAAGGACCGGTACGACCGAGCCGACGTGACTTGGGCCCCGGCCGACGTGGACTACCTGAGCAGGCCGGGGGTGGAAGCGCTGGCAAGCGGGTGCCCGGTCGTCGTCTCGGACGTTCCTGCGGTGGGAGGGAAGTGCGACGGGTCGATCCGCATCCCCCGGGACCTGGTGCCCGGGACGGTCGGTGCCGTGGTGGACGGAACGGACGACTCGGAGGCGGTGGCGCTGTTGCGCGGGTGGGCGACGGGCATCGGCACCCCAGGAGACCGCCCCGCGTGCCGGGCGTTCGCCAGTGACCGGTTCTCGTCGCGCAATATCAGGCTTATCGGCGATGCCTGGTTTGGTGACCGGCACCGCGAGGCGTGACCGGCGCTGACGCCTGCTTCAGGGCGATCCCCGCGATGGACCGGGCGGGCCGGCAGGTATCGCCGGCGGCGGGAGGAAGGACCCACACCAGCCTGTCGCGGGAGGCGGGATCGGGTCTCGACAGCGCGGTCCTTCGCTTGCGGGAAGCGGCACACGGTGCCACGCTACGGTTAGGCGGGCTTGGCTTCGATTGCCGGCGCCGTGCGAGGCGACGACCACGCCATCGTCGCCGGGCCGGTGCCAAGGCGCAGCACGACAGGAAGGCCGCCACCCTCGGCATGCACTGAGATCTCCCGGTGCTCTTCGTCGTACCAGCGCAACACGTGCAGGCGGTAGAGGATGCCGAGCGTGTCGACGAAGGTCCTCCGCACCGCTCTCCAGGACACGGTGCTCGTGAACTGGTGGTGGAGCACGACCGGCGCTTCGAAGAACCGCCGGTAGCCGAGTCGCCGCGCCACCACCAACAGCTCGAGGTCCCATGCGAAGCGCTTCTCGACCATGCGGGGGAGGGCTGCGGCGAGCACGTCACGGCGAACGAGCTTGAGGCCCGTCTGGGTGTCGCGCAGGTCGAGGCGGAACAGGGCGTGGACCAGCAGTTGGTAGCCCCGTGAGTAGACAGCGCGCATCCGGGGGTAGTCGACGACCGACAGCGGGTGGCGTTTGGAGCCGAGCACCACGTCTGGTTGGTATTGCCTCATCAAGGTGACGAAGTTCACCAGTAGGTCAGGGTCGATATCCCCGTCGGCGTCGATGAAGCCCAGGTAGTGGCCCCGGCCGAGTATCAGACCTGCGGCGACGGCGGCACCCTTCCCCTGGTTGGCCGGCAGCACCAGGCGGCGGAGGTGGGGATCGGAGATCCGCTCGATGGTGTGGTCGCTCCCATCGGTGGAGCCGTCCGAGACGGCGATGACCTCGAAGGAGGCCCCGGTCGTCGCCAGGACCTCCAAGGTGGCCGCCAGGTTCCTCGCCAGCAGGTCACCCGGGTTGTAGTACGGCATGACCATCGTGAGGTCGAGCTGGGCGTCAGGGGCGAGGAGCCGCTGCGCCCCTGCCGGCTTGGCCTGTCTCCTGCGTCGGGCGGCGTCGAGCAGGCCTGCCGCGGCCAGCGCTGCGACGACCTCGGCGTTGACCCAAAGCGTGGCCCAGGCGATGTCAGCCGGGCGGGAGTGGTGGAGCCACGTCCAGCCGACGAGGACAGCCACACCGGCCCATGGCAGCCACGCCGCCATGTCGCCTAGCCCGGTGACGCGGGGGGACACGGCCATGGTCGTGACGGCAAACAACGCCGTCGCCACGGTCAGCAACCCCACCACGCCGGCACCGGATTGGTAGGCCCGGTCGAACATCACAACCAGCAGGGGACGGGCCGCCACGGCGATTCCCGCGCTGAGGAGGGCGCCCGCTACCACCGCTCCTGCCAACGCCGTGCGTCGCCTCGATCTCGACCGGCCTCGGCGCCACGGCAGCGACTGTCCCATCAGGCTCGAAGCCACCGTCACCGGGACCCACATGGCGAGTTGCGCTGCCGTGGCGGCTGCGGCGTAGGTGCCGGACTGTTGGCGCTGCAACCAGTGGCGCGCGATCAGCAGGTCGGCGCCCGCCAAGAGGCAATAGCCCGCGAAGGCGAATGCTGCATTTGCCCCGCGGCGCCAGTGCACGGTTCCGAGGACCGAAATGGGCCCGGTTGCTGCTCCCGAGCCTGAAGGCGTTGCACCCAACTCCCGGCGGGCGGCGAGGACGACCACGGCGGCCGTGACCACCTCCCCGGCCACGATGGCAGCCACGGCGCCGTCGATCCCGCCACCGCCGTGGACGAGGATCACGCCGACCACCAGTTTGGTGACCGTACCGGCAGCGAGAGCAGTGGTGAGGGACCGAAGCCGTCCCGATCCGAACAAGATGCCCTTGGGCACCAGAGCGATCGCCACGGGCAGGGCGTCTGCACCGAGCAGCACACCCCACGTCATCCCCTGGAGGCGCAGCAGGGCATCGATCATGGGTGTCGCCGCTACCACGAGCACGCAGACGGCTGCCCCCGCCAGCAAGCAATCCCCGGCGAGGGCGCCGGTGCTGCCACCCCGCCCGGCTACGGGGCGTGTCGGCCCGCACGCTGCGGTCGCTCTCGCGACGAGAGCCTGCATTGCGCTCGCAGGGACCTCGTAGAGCACCAACAAGGCCGCAATAGCGGCGAAGGCACCGAACGCCCCAGGGGCGAACGTCCGGGCCACCATCACGAAAAATGCGAAGTTGCCGGCGCTGATCGCCGCCGTGGTGCCGAGCACCCAGGGTGTGGTGATGGAGGGCTTCATCTGCCACCAGCGGTCGCCGCTCGAAGGCGGCGACATGCCGAGAGCATCGCAGTGGTGCAATCCGCCCACACCCAGCTACGTGTCACAAGAAATCCTCTTGACACTTGACCTCGACGTATGAGGTGAGCATACTCATACCAGTCGGCTAGTGCATGGTCGAAAGGACGGACAAATGGGCAAGGTTCGTGAGGTGCTGCGGCGCAACCCGTTGCTGGCGTCGATCACGGCGCTCTTCGTTGTCGGAGTAGTTGTCAGCACCGCCGCATCAGGCAGCTTCAGCCCGTCGCTGGCTTCGTCCTCCTCCCCCAATTGTCAGGTGGGGTACGGCTGCCCACCGCCGCCGTCCACGACGACCACCAGTACGACCGCAACTGTCACGATCACCGCCACGAACCGCAGCGGTCCTGGCGATGTCGTGATCTCAGGTACCACGACGCCTGACACCAAGGTGGCGCTCTACGACCAGTGGTTCGGCCGTACGACGTTCCGATTCAAGGCGACGACCCTCTCCGACTCCACCGGTGCGTACTCCTTCACCGTCCACATCGCCAACACCAACCACTTCTACGTGGTCGCCGGCGGCGTCCAGTCCTCGGTCGTCGCCGCCGTGGTGACTCCCGTTGTTACGCGGGTCTACGTGACCCCGCCGGCGCTGCAGGGCCCGGCACGGTAGCGGTGCGGGTGACGACCAACCAGCCCGGCGCGGTGATCCACCTCTTCGACCAGTACGCCGGCGCTCAGGGCTTCGTGCAGAAGGCCGTGCACGTCGCCGAGCTCACCACCGTCGGCAACGGCGTCTGGACGTTCCAGGTCGCCAACGTGCGTGCCACCAACCGCTTCTACGCCGTCGTCAACGGCGTGAGGTCTAACACCGCCACCGCGCCGATCACCTGACACCGGGTGGCCGCAGACCGGCCAGGGCTTTCCTCCGCCTGCTGCTCTTCTGAGGGGTAGCGTTGCCTCCCGTGCTGCTGACGCTCGGGGGCCGACGCCACGACCTCACGACCCGGGCGCTGGTGGTGGGGATCGTCGACGACTCCGGCGTGGAGCGGGCGTGCCGCCGTGCGGAGGCGCTCGTCGCCGCCGGCGCCGACATCGTCGAGGTGGCCGACGAGGTGCGGGGTGCGCCGGTGGTCACCGCCGTGGTGGCCTGCGCCGGCGTCCCGGTGTGCGTGGCGACGTCGAGCCCGAGCGTGGCGACGGACGCCTACAGGGCGGGGGCGGTGATGGGCCGGGTACCGGGCGGCACGGGCATCGCCATCGCAGCGGGGGCGGTGGTGGTGGCCGGCGTGGAGGGGGTGGCGGAGGCGCGCCGCGCCGGGGTGCCCGACGACAGGATCGTCCTCGGCGTCAGCTTGGATCTGCGAAAGTCCTCGCCGTCGCCCGCCGAGCTTCTCGACGGGCATGGCCGCCTCGCCGCCGTCGGCGTGCCCCTCATGCTGTCGGTCGTCCACGCCGAGGGGGCGGGGAGGGAGGCGGCCGCCCAGGCCGTGGCGGTCAGCAGCGGCTTCCGGCTGCTGCGCAGCCACGACGCGGGCGCCGCCCGGCGGGTGCGCGACACGATCGCTGCGGTGCTGGAGGCGGTGTGAGCGCGGGGGACCGGACCGTGTGGCTCGTCGACGGCGACGACCCCGCCCTC
>JAJZJY010000334.1 GCA_021809885.1 Actinomycetes bacterium | reverse complement strand
GAGCAAGGCCAGGACGCTGCCGGCGACGGCCAAGGCCTGGTCGCCGGCCGCCGCCGACGGCAGACCCGTGGCCACCGCCAGCACCAGCAGCCCCCCGGTGGCTACGAGCCACAGGTCGGAGCATCGGCGCGCCCCCTTGCGCTGCTCGGCGATCGACCGCCGCCCGGCCGTGACCAGGCACAGCGCCATCCAACCCCCGACGCCGACCGCCACGACCACCGAGCCGGCGCCGGAGCCTGCCGGGCCGCTGGCGGCCGTGACCAAGCTGCCGATCGCGATCAGCAGCGACGCCACCGCTGCGCCTCCCAGCTCGACGCAGCGCTGCCACCTCCCGGTCACCACCGCAGCCCAGAACGTCGTGGCCACGGCGGCGAGCCCCACCCCCAGCGCCACGAACCCGACCCACTCCGACGCCGTTGCGAGCCCCTCGAAAGCCCCCACCGTGCGGTACGACAGGAGCAGATAGGCGAGCCCGGCCAGGCCGGCGGCCACGGACGAGAACCCGGCCGCGGCGACGAGCAACAGCACGGCTCGGGAAGACCGCATGACCTCGATCAACCTCTCCCCCCTCTCCCCAGCGGCACACCAGTCGAGCCTCCCAGACGAGGCTAGCCACAAGCGGCGTGCTACGCAGGGGTCGCAGCTCCGCTCGCCCCGCAGGGCCGCTGCCCACTGATGGTGCCTCGCCCCGGAGCCGCTGAACGGCGTCTCGGCGCTGGGAGCTGCGGCCTGGCGCGGAGAACTGGGCAACAGCCAGGCGCCCACCCCCACGGGCGCGCCGACGCCGTGGGGCCCGAACCACGGCACGGCCCGAGCGAACCTTCGCCACAAGCGTCAGGTCACGCAATGCGCTACTGGCCGCGTCTACTGATGACCAACGGCGGCTTCTCCACAGGACATGTGTCCGATATGCGCTACTCCGGCTCCCGGACACTATGGATTACGGAGCGCGTCTTCTGCGCGCTGCCCGCAGAGACGAATGAGTGTCCGCAGCAGGGGCAAAGCCTCAGCTTCACAAGGCTGACTTCCTCGACCATGCTGGCGCCGACCTCGCGACGACGACCGAGGACTTCGACGCGGGGATCTCAGGTTGTGAGGCGCCGCGTAGCGTTAGCCGCCCCGGGGTCGACCGCTGCCGGATGTGGCGATTAGCGGCGCCGCTGGCAGCGCCGGACTGTCGCAGGCGCCTTGTACCGTGGGGACATGGCGCCGTGCACAGCACCCGTCCGCGCCACCGGTCATCGGCCGCTGCTGCGAATTGTCCTGCGTGCGGAGGGCGGTCAAGGTACTACTTCTTGCACTCCTCGTACTCGACGCCGGCCTCCACGTACCGGAGCGGATTGTCGAACGGCGGGGCCCGGTTCGGGCAGCGCGTCGTCCGGCGGTGGGAGGTTGCGCCGGACCAGGGCGGGCGGATCCGTCGCCTACTCGCCGACCGAGTGTCGCTCCGTCGAGCCGCTCGCCCGCAAGGCATCGGAGCAAGCACTGGCGCACCCAGAGCGTCGTGACCTTTTCCTTTGTCATGCTTGGGACGACCGAGAGGGCTGCGCCGCTGAGTTGTGTGAGGGCCTGCAGTCCAACGGCGCGATGGTCTGGTTCAGCGAGAGGGACGTCCCCCTTGGCACGCTGTTGATCCGCGAGATCGACAAGGGACTCAAGAACTCTCGCGTCGGCATCGTGCTGGTGACCCCCGCGCTGCTCAAGAGCATCGAGTCCGAGGGCATCGCCGAGAAGGAGCTCTCCGTCCTGCTTTCGCCCGGCCGTGTGGTTCCGGTCGCGCACGGGACCACCTTCGAGGCCCTCCGGGAGGTGAGCCCCATGCTGGCGTCGCACGCGGGTCTGGACACGGCGAGTCCATCGCTGGCGAACGTGGCCGCCTAGGTCGCCGAAGCCGCTGCGGCGCTCGGCGACTGACGACGGCTAGGGCTGCCGGCTCGAGCGGTGGGGCAGGGGGGTCGGCATTCCAGTCCTCGTGCCGATTGCTGCGCTTGAGGCGAGCGACCTCAGGTGGCGTCGGTCAGCGAGAACAGAAGCGGGCTAGACGGTGAACCTCAACTCGGCGCGCTACGAAGAACCGAGCGGGTACACGAGCGGCTGCCGGGTCAGGGTGGCCTCGTGAATCTTCGCCCGCAGGAGATCGACCAGCGAGCCCTCGCTCGTGAGCATCTCAACGATCTCGCGCAACTCGACGAGGACCACGGTGTGCTGCGCCAGGGCGGTGGTGTAGTCGGCGACGGCGGAGTCGTGGTAGCCGGAGGCGGAGATGAAAATGCCACCGGCGTCGCCCCGGCCGTATACCGACACGAGGTGTGATGCGACCTCCGCCCGGCCGAGCTTGTCACTCCACCACTTCATCTCCACCAGGTAGAGGCGCCCATCTAGCTCGACCGCCCCGTCTATCTGCTCGATGACCCTGGTGGCCTCGGCCTTGGTGACGACGAACGCCTCGCGTACGAGGATGCCCGCAGTCTGGAAAAGGCGGTTGAGCACGCCTTCGAGCGCCTTCCCCCGGCGGTGGGCGTCCTTCTCGGCGAATAGTTGGAACAGGTCGGTGCGGACCCCCTCCAAAGCCTGCCGTCTCTCCTGCTTGGAGCGAAGCTCCGCCTGCTTCATGTCCCGATGCTTGCGCTGTTCCTCCTCGTGGGCGAGTTGCATACGGGTGAAGGAGTCCTTCTTGTTGACGAGCTGGGCGACGGCGGCAACCGCTCCTTGCGCCTTGAGCTGGTTGTCGGGGTAACAGGTCGAGAAGTTGTCGAACTCGGACACACGCTTGATAACCTGTCGGCGGGCGGCGAGACCACCGTCGCCGAGGGCGTTGAGATTGATCAGAATCTCGCGGGTGATGTGGTACTTGCTGTACGCGCTGTCCTTGTGGGTCCAGGGCTCGAGCGTCGCGAGGTAGGCCCGGCTCACCCCGCACCCCTGGAAGAAGGTCAGCACGTCCTTCTTGCCTCGCACCAGCAACGGCACGGCATCCACCACCGCATCGAACACGTCGGGTGGGAAGTGGAACGCTGCGTCGTCAGTCATGGTGTCTCGGGTGTCAATCATCGCAGACGTTCGTGACGCTCCGTCGCTCGCGTAGGTCCCCCACATGACCTGGGGGTCGTGGTGACCGGCGCGCCAAGGTTCCGAGGAGACCTGCCTCCTCCCGGCGCGGACGTCAGCAGCGAGGGGTCGTGGGCGTCAAGCGCCGCCGTGCGAAGGACGATGCAGGGCAACCGCAGCAGGAACACGGTCCCCGAGGTGCGGCTTCGCTCCGCGCTGCATCGCTCGGGCCTGCGCTTCTTCAAACACCGCCGTCCCCAGCCGGGGATCTCGTGCCGGGTAGATATCCTATTTCCCGCCGCCCACCTCGCCGTCTTCGTGGACGGCTGCTTCTGGCACGGATGCCTGGAGCACGGCACGAGACCGGGGGCTCACTCCGAATGGTGGACAGCCAAGTTGGAGCTCAACCGCCTGCGGGATGAGCGCAATGACGCGGACCTGGCCCGGGCGGGATGGCGGGTCCTGCGCATCTGGGAGCACGAGTCGGTGGATGAGGCGGCGCGCAGGGTGCAGGTCGCTGTGAGGTCGGGCTAGCTCTCGTCCTCCGCTAACTCGTCCAGGGTTTCGAGAACCTGCGGTTGCTTGAGGCGCATGGCGTTCTGAGCGTCCTGATGGAAGCGCAGGCGCAGCGCGGGTGCCCCAACTGCGCGGTATGTATCGAGGAGTGGCCTCTCGACGAGAACCACCTGGTATGGGGTGGTCTCGCTCACACGCTGGGCATAGGTCTTCACCGTCTCTGACACGGTGCCGGTTGTGGCGATAACGATGACCTGCGCCTGGAGCAGCGTCGCCATACCCACCTCCTTGGCCAATACGCCCACGTCCACATGGGGGGTGTTCTTGCACTGGAAGAGCCACCGGCTGCAGGTGCGCTGCCTCGGCGACGAGGTCTACCTCGGCGCCCCCGGTGCGAACGCCGCGTACCCGAAGGCGCAGAGGGGTCAGGCCGAGGTCGCGGGCCAGGTTCACGGTGGGAGGCTCCAGCGCGATTCCCTTGACGTACGTGTCGCCGAATCGGAGGTTCTCGTAGATCGTCTCCAGAGGTGTGGTCATCACCGCCCGCAGGTCGGCGGGGAGATCACCGGGACGGAAGCCGAGCAGCAGCGCGAAGTCCACGTCGAGCAGCTTGTCGGTGGCGGCGATGGTGCCGCCCTTGCCACCGCGCCCGCCACCCTTGACGTTGTGCTCGATCCAGCCCTCCGCTGCGAGGACCTGGTACACCTTGCGGACCTGGCTCTCATCAAAGATGGGGCCATGCTCATGGAACCCCTTGTCGCGGAGATCGCAAGCCGATAGAAGATCCTCTTCCCCCGGCGCGGCTCGCTCAGGTTGGAGCCCGACGGAGCCGTGAGCCGCGAGGTCAGCGGTGCCGAAGGCCTCCCGTACGAGTGGTTCAGTGCCGGAGAGAAGATGGCCGCTCTTCTACTCGTACGGCTCCTTGCCGTCGACGCGGCGACAGCCTCGCCGTTCTGCATGATCGACGAGCCACTCGAACAGCTCGACCCCGACGCCCGCCGTCAGGTCGCGTCGATGCTCGCCAACGCAACGTCGAACACCGGCCTCGAACAAGTGCTCGTGACGACATACGAGGAAGCCCTGGTCCGGACACTGGCCGATCGGCTGCCTGATGTCCAGGTGCTGCACGTGCGGGACCGTCGACCGCCCGTTTCCGAGCTGGCAGCGACCCAGCGGCGACCCACGCACTGACTGGGCGCCCGAGCACACGCGAGTCGACCGCGCCCAAGGCGTGCTCAAGAACATGGCTGCACGTACCGACATTTGCTCTCCCAACGGCGAGCGGCGAGCTGGGAGCTGCCGCATAACGCGTGCCCAAAGACACAGCTCCCGTATCACCGAACACCGGGTAGGTGGGACACGTCTGAAGTGCCGATATGGGCGACGTGCTGCTGCTCGCTTGCCACCGTTCTGGCCCGTCGGTCGGTACCGCCTCAGGGACGCAGTACGCCGGATCCGTCGCAAACTGCCAGTCCGGGCCGTAATCGAGGGCGCTGTCGTTCAGCGCGCGCGACGCTGGCGGCGTGGCAGGATCCGATGCGGCAGGCGCGGCAGGTGACTTCTCTGAGCCGGGGGACATCGCCGTTCGGGAGCTGACTGCTACGCATGCCCGGACGGTGGGCGCCTGGCGCTACGGGGGTGCGTGGGCCGTCTATGACGGCCGGGAGACTGAGTTGATCTCCGCCGAGTTGGGTTACCACGCCATCGTGGAGACAGCGTCTGGGCGGTTCCTCGGGTACTTCTGTCTGGGGGCAGAAGCGCGAGTGCCGGGTCTCGAGGAAGAAGCCGGGGTGCTCGACGTAGGGGTCCGGATGAGTACTATCCGCGCGATGAAGGTTACGCTGGTGTAGTTTGTGGGCGTGGAGGTGAGCGAGGAGGGTCTTGGGGGGTTCTTCGACTTCTTGCTGCCTCATTTGGATGAGCGTCAGCGTCGGTTGCTGGCGGGGGCGACGGCCCGGCTGGTGGGCCGTGGCGGGATAACGGTGGTGGCCGAGGCGACGGGCATGAGCCGTAACACGGTGATCGCGGGCGCGAAGGCGTTTGATGCTGGGGAGGAGCCGTCGGATCGGGTCCGTGCCGAG